>NZ_JBQCGZ010000179.1:0-103271 GCF_051955155.1 Leifsonia sp. | reverse complement strand
GGGGGTCGGGCCGCCCCGCGGGGGGGGGGGGGGACCGGGGGGCCCCCCCGCGCCGCCGCGCCGCCGCCGCGGCGGCGGCTGGGGGCTGCGAGCCGAGATCCTCCTGCTGGCCGGCCCCGCCGTCATCGTCTTCCTGGCTTTCGTCATCTTCCCGGTCGTCATGGCCGCCTACTACGGGTTCTTCCGCTGGGCGGGCTACGGCACACCGACCGACTTCGTCGGCCTGCAGAACTACGTGGTCATCCTCACCGACCCCGCCTTCCTCGCGGCGCTCGGGCACAACGCATTCGTCGTGGTGATGTCGATCGTCATCCAGGGGCCGATCGCGATCCTGCTCGCGCTGCTGCTGAACCGCAGGATGAAGGGGCAGTCGGTCATCCGCGTGCTGATCTTCGTCCCCTACGTCATCTCCGAGGTCGTCGTCGGAACCGGCTGGAGCCTGATGCTGGCCACCAACGGCGCGCTCAACGGCTTCCTGCACAACGTCGGGCTCGGCGCGCTCGCGCACGACTGGCTGTCCGACCCGAGCATCGCGATCTGGACCCTGATGGGCATCCTGACCTGGAAGTACGTCGGCTTCGCCGTCATCCTCTTCCTCGCCGGCCTGCAGGGCATCCCCGAGGAGCTCTACGAGGCGGCGGCTCTGGACGGCGCGAGCTACTGGCAGATCCAGCGCCGCATCACCCTCCCGCTGCTCGGTCCGACACTGCGGATCTGGGCCTTCCTCTCCATCATCGGCGCGCTGCAGCTGTTCGACCTCGTCTACATCATCTGGGGCCAGTACGTGGCATCGACCGCGGGCACGTCGACCATGGCGACGTACATGGTCGCCAACGGGCGCAACGCCGGCAACTACGGCTACGGCAACGCGGTCGCCGTCGTCATCTTCCTGATCTCGCTGATCGTGGCGCTCGTCTACCAGCGCTTCGTGCTGCGGCGGGACACCGCGGGAGCCGTGACGACCGCGAAGAACGCCGAGCGCCCCTCGCGCCGCCGCACTGCGGCCATGAAAGAAAGGACGGCACGATGACCGCCCTCACCGCGTCCGCCGCCCGGGCCGCCCGCAGGGCGGAGCGCAAGAGCCTCCCCTGGGGGTCGCCGACCGTCTACTTCATCGCCCTCGTGGTGATCGCTCTGATGATCGTCCCGATCGCGTACATCATCATCGGCGGCTTCCGGACGAACTCGCAGATCACGGTCGACCCCGCCGGCTTCCCCAACCCCTGGAACCCGGCGAACTACGTGGATGTGCTGGGTGGCAGCGTCTTCTGGGGCCAGGTGCTCAACTCGACGATCACGGCGCTGGTCACCACGGTCGGCGCGGTGGCGCTGGGGCTGATGGCCAGCTACGTGCTCGCGCGCTACCGGTTCCGCGGCAGCGGCTTCCTGTACGCGCTGTTCGCCGCCGGGCTGATGTTCCCCATCACCGTCGCGATCACTCCGCTCTACATCGTGGTGCGCAACCTGGGCCTGATGAACTCCCTCGCCGGCGTCATCATCCCGCAGGTCGCCTTCGCGCTGCCGACCACGATCATCATCCTGGTCCCGTTCCTGCGGGCGATCCCGGACGAGATCCAGGAGGCGGCCTTCATCGACGGCTGCAGCCGGCTCGGCTTCTTCTTCCGGATGGTGCTGCGGCTCTCGCTTCCCGGCGTCATCACGGTGGGCATCCTGGCGTTCATCGGCAGCTGGAACAGCTACCTGCTTCCGCTGTTCATCCTGAACGACCAGGCGACGTTCACCCTCCCCCTCGGCGTCCAGGCGTTCTCGTCGCAGTACGCAACGGACACCTCGAAGGTGCTCGCGTTCACGTCGCTCTCGATGATCCCGGCCCTGGTGTTCTTCAGCTTCTTCGAGCGCCGCATCGTCGGCGGCCTCACCGGTGCGGTCAAGGGCTGAGCCCGGCCGTCCCCGAACCCTCAGGAAATGAGCATGACTACGACTCCCTCCCTCCCCGTCGCCTCCGAACGGGTCAGACGGCTGCTGGCCGAGATGACGCTCGAGGAGAAGCTGGCTCAGCTCGTCGGCTACTGGGTCGACAAGGGCGACGACAACGTCGCGCCGCTCGACGGCGAGATGGTCGTCGCGACCAGCTACGCCGACGCGACCGCGAACGGCATCGGGCACCTCACGCGGGTCTACGGCACGCGACCGGTGGACCCGGTGGAGCGCGCGTCCTGGCTCTGGTCGGAGCAGCGCAGGCTGCGCGAGCAGACCAGGCTCGGCATCCCCGCGCTGGTGCACGAGGAGTGCCTCACCGGGCTCGCCGCGTGGAAGGCCGCGACCTTCCCGACGCCGCTCGCCTGGGGCGCCGCGTTCGACCCGGAGCTGGTGGAGGAGCTGGGGGCCGCCATCGGCGCGTCCATGCGCGAGCTCGGCATCCACCAGGGCCTCGCACCGGTGCTCGACGTGATCCGCGACCCGCGCTGGGGGCGCGTCGACGAGTGCATCGCCGAGGACCCGTACGTCGTCGGCACGATCGGCACCGCCTACGTTCGCGGCCTCCAGTCCTCCGGCGTGCACGCCACGCTCAAGCACTTCGTCGGCTACTCGGCATCGCAGGCCGGCCGCAACCACGCACCGGTGCACGCCGGCGAGCGCGAGGTGCGGGACGTGCTGCTGCAGCCGTTCGAGATGGCGGTGCGCGATGGCGGGGTCCGCTCGGTGATGAACTCGTACGCCGAGATCGACGGCGTCCCGGTCGCGGCGAACCCGGAATACCTCACCGGCATCCTGCGCGACGAGTGGGGCTTCGACGGGACCGTCGTCGCCGACTACTTCTCCGTCGCCTTCCTGCACACGATGCACCGCATCGCGGCCGACCGCGGCGAGGCCGCCGAGCTGGCGCTGACCGCCGGGATCGACGTCGAGCTGCCGACCGGCGACGCCTTCCTGGCGCCGCTCGCCGAGCGGATCAGGGCCGGCCTCGCGGACGAGGAGCTCGTCGACCGCGCGGTGCTGCGGCTGCTGGCCCAGAAGGAGGAGCTCGGCCTGCTGGACGAGACCTTCGAGAACCCGCCTGCCGCGATCGACCTGGACACCGCGGAGCACCGCGCGCTCGCGCTGCGCCTCGCGGAGGAGTCGCTCGTGCTGCTCACCAACGACGGGGCCCTCCCGCTCGCCGCGAACGCCGCACGGATCGCCGTGATCGGCCCGAACGCCGACAAGGCGGAGGCGCTGATGGGCTGCTACTCGTTCGCCAACCACGTGCTCGCGCACCACCCGGAGGTGCCGCTCGGGTTCGCCATCCCGCCGGTGCTGGACGCGCTCCGCGCGGAGTTCCCCGACGCCGAGCTGGTCGCCGAGCACGGCTGCGACGTCGAGGGCGACGACCGGTCCGGGATCGCCGCCGCCGCCTTCGCCGCCGCCGGGTCGGACGTCGCGGTGGTCGTGGTCGGCGACCGCGCGGGCCTGTTCGGCCGCGGGACGGTCGGCGAGGGCAACGACGTCGAGAGCCTGGAGCTGCCCGGCGTTCAGCGCGACCTCGTGGAGGCCGTGGTCCGCACCGGCACGCCGACCGTCGTCGTCGTGCTGTCCGGCCGCCCGTACGCGATCGGCTGGGCGGTCGAGGGCCCGGACGCTCCCGCCGCCGTGCTGCAGGCGTTCTTCCCCGGCGAGGAGGGCGGCCGCGCGATCGCCGGCGTCCTCTCCGGCCGCGTCTCGCCGTCCGGGCACCTCCCGGTGTCGCTCCCGCGGTCGGCCGGCGCCGAGCCGTTCTCGTACCTGCACCCCCTGCTCGGAGGACCGTCGGACGTGACGAGCGCCGACAGCACCCCGGTGCTGCCGTTCGGCCACGGCCTGTCCTACACGACGTTCGAGCACAGCGCGCTGGAGGCCGACCCCGCGGTGGCCGCCGGCGACGTCTTCGAGGCCGCCGTCACGGTGCGGAACACCGGCGAGCGCGACGGCGTCGACCTCGTCCAGCTCTACGCGCGCGACGTGTACGGGTCGGTGACGCGTCCCGTCGCGCAGTTGCTCGGCTACGCCAGGGTGCCGCTCGCGGCCGGCGAGGAGGCGGTCGTCCGGTTCCGCGTCCCGACCGCGCGGCTCGCCTTCACCGGCCGCGACGGCGTCCGCGTCGTCGAACCGGGCGACGTGGAACTGTGGGTCGGCCCGTCCTGCGCCGAGCGCGAGACGGAGACCGGCATCGCACTGACCGGCGCCGTGCACGCGGTCACCCCGGCCGACGGCCGCCTGGTGGACGTGGAGGTCACGGCCACCGCGCGCACCGCCGCCTGATCCCGCCCACGGGCACGAGAACGCCCCCGTTCCTCGCGGACGGGGGCGTTCTGCGCGTGCTGCCGCCGGAGTCCTTCCGTGGCCGGGCGGCCCGCGGGTAGAGTGCGGCCGAGGGCGCGCGCGGGCCCGGAAGGATGGCGACGATGGCGGACCTCTCGGGGCGCAGGGCCCTCATCACCGGCGGGGCCAGCGGCATCGGGCTGGCCTGCGCGGAGGCGTTCGCCGCGGCGGGCGCGCACGTGACCGTCGCCGACCTGAACGGCGACGCCGCCAGGGCCGCAGCCGAGCGGGTGGGCGGCGAGGCGTGGGAGGTCGACCTCTCGCGCACGGAGGCGCTCGCCGACCTGCGGCTGGACACGGACATCCTCGTCAACAACGCCGGACTCCAGCACGTGCGGCCCCTCCCCGAGTTCGAGCCGGAGTCGTTCTCGCTCCTCCTCCGGATCATGCTGGAGGCGCCGTTCCTGCTGATCCGCGCTGCGCTGCCCGGGATGTACGAGCGCGGCTTCGGCCGGATCATCAACGTGTCGAGCGTGCACGGAATCCGCGCGTCCGAGTTCAAGTCGGCGTACGTCGCCGCCAAGCACGGCCTCGAGGGCCTCTCGAAGGTGACTGCGCTGGAGGGAGCGGCGCACGGCGTCACCTCGAACTGCATCGAGCCGAGCTACGTCCGCACCCCGCTGGTGGAGAAGCAGATCGCCGACCAGGCGCGGCTGCACGGCATCCCCGAGGAGGAGGTCGTCGAGAAGATCATGCTGACCGAGCCCGCGATCAAGAGCCTGGTGGAGCCTGAGGAGGTCGCCGGCCTCGCGCTCTGGCTCGCCGGGGAGGGCGCCAGGATGGTCACCGGAGCGAGCTACACGATCGACGGCGGCTGGAGCGCGAAGTGAGCGCGGAGCCGTTCGCGGTCCCCGTTCCCGGCGGTGAGCTGGCCGGCGGCCAGTGGCATCCGGAGGCCGGCGGAATGCCTCTGGTCGGCATCCACGGCATCACCTCCAACCACGTCGCCTGGACGCTGGTCGCTGACGCGCTTCCCGGCGTCCGCCTGATCGCGCCGGACCTGCGCGGCCGCGGCCGCAGCGGCGGGCTGCCCGGCCCGTACGGGCTGGTCGAGCACGCGGACGACGTCGCGCGGATGCTGGACGCGCTCGGCGTGGAGCGCGCCGTCGTCGCCGGGCACTCGATGGGTGCGTTCGTCGCCGTACGGCTCGCCGAGCGGCACCCCGACCGGGTGGAGCGGCTCGTCCTCGTCGACGGCGGCCTGCCCGTTCACGAGGACGTCGACCTGGGCCCGGCGCGCGACCGGCTGCGGATGACGTTCGCGAGCCCTGAGGATTACCTCGCGTTCTGGCGCCGGCATCCCGCGCTCGGGCCGTGGTGGAACGACGCCGTCGAGGAGTACGCCCGCTACGACCTGGCGGGCACCGCACCCGCGCTGCACTCCAGCGTCTCGGAGGAGGCGATGGCCGTGAACGCGCTGGAGCTGGACGGCAGGGCCGGCTACGAGGCGGCGCTCGCCGGCCTCACCCTGCCGATCGCGTTCGTCCGCGCCCCGCGCGGCCTGCTGGACGCCGATCCGCTCTACCAGCCGTCGACCGTCGCCGCGTGGCGCGCCCGGCTGCCGTGGTTCGAGGCGTTCGAGGCGGACGACGTCAACCACTACACGATCCTGATGACGCACGACGGCGTGCGCCAGCTCACCCCGCACCTGCCCGCCCCGCGCAGGGGCGGCCACCCGAAGGAGGACTGAATGCCAGGAACCCTGCTCACCGGCATCGAGGCGCGCAGCGTCCGCACCGCCCGCTTCACCGCCAACGTGCTGGAGCGCCCGCTCCCGGAGACCGGGACGACCGGCGAGGCCGTCGCCACCGTGGTGTTCGTGCACGGCAACGTGTCGTCGTCGCTGTTCTGGCAGCCGCTGATGCTCGCCCTGCCGGACGCCGTGCGCGCCATCGCCGTCGACCTGCGCGGCTTCGGCGACAGCGAAACGCTCCCGGTGGACGCGACCCGCGGCGTCCGCGACTTCTCCGACGACGTGGCCGCCGTGCTCGACGAGCTCGGCACCGGTGCCGTGCACCTGGTCGGCTGGAGCATGGGCGGCGGTGTCGTGATGCAGCTGCTGCTGGACCGACCGGACCTGGTGCGCAGCCTGACCCTGGTCTCCACCGTCTCCCCGTACGGCTTCGGCGGCACCGCGGCGGACGGCAGCCTGCTCAACGCGGACGCGTCCGGTTCGGGAGGCGGCGGCGCCAACCCGGACTTCGTGGCCCGTCTGGCCGCCGGCGACACGGGAGAGGAGGCGCCCACCTCACCGCGCGCCGTCTACCGGGCCGCGTACGTCGCCCCGGGCTTCACCACCGAGTACGAGGACCTGTGGGTGGAGTCGATGCTCTCCACCGCGACGGGGGACGACAACTACCCGGGCGACGCGACCGCGACCGCCGAGTGGCCGGGCTTCGCCCCAGGCCCGCGGGGCGTGCTGAACACGATGGCGCCGACGTACTTCGACACGTCCGGCATCGTCGACCTCCCGGCCAAGCCGCCCATCCTGTGGATCCACGGCGCGCTGGACGCGATCGTCAACGACGCGTCGTTCTTCGACCTCAACCAGCTGGGAGCAGCGGGCATCGTCCCCGGCTGGCCGGGCGAGGACGTCGCCCCTCCGCAGCCGATGCTCGCCCAGATCCGCACCGTCCTCGACCGCTATGCGGCCGCCGGCGGCGAGAGCCGCGAGGTCGTCTTCGAGGACTGCGGCCACTCCCCGCACATCGAGAAGCCCACCGAGTTCCTGGCGGAGCTGCTCGCGCTGATCAGCTGAGGGCGGCTATCGCTTCCGGAGTTGTTCACGCAACACGCCGTGTCGGAGCGTGAAGAACTCCGGAACGGATGGCGGGTCAGCCGAGCTTCCCGCGGTCGAGCCCCAGCATCCCCTCCAGTGCGTGGGCGAGCTGCGAGCCGCGGTCGGCGGCGCCGCCCCAGCGGACGAGGGCCTGGGCGTTGAGGCCGTCGATCATGCCGAGCAGCTGCCAGGCGACCGCCTGCGGCTCGGCCGTGCGGAACGCTCCGGCCGCGACGCCGTCCGCGATCACGCCCTCGATCACGTCGCGCCAGGCGTCCATCTGGAGGCGCACCGCTGCGCCGAGCGTCTCGTTGCGGCGGCCGAGCGCGAACGCCTCCACCCAGATCGATGTCACGTCGTCGCGCGAGCCGTCCAGGAGCGTGCGGACCAGGTCCCTCAGGCGTGCGACCGGGTCGGCGGCCGCGGCGAGCAGGCCGCGGACCTCGTCGATCTCGTCGGCGACGATGCCGGAGAACGTCTCGGCGACGAGCCCGTCCATCGATTCGTAGTAGTGCGCCACCAGGCCGGGAGCCACGCCGGCCTGCGCGGCGACGCCGCGCAGCGTCACCGCCGACAGGCCGTCGGCGACGGCCACCGAGCGGGCGGCGTCGGCCAGTTCGGCGCGGCGCTCGGCCGGCGGCTTGCGGGCTGCTCTTGACATCGTGGGTCCAGTATAGGTATCTATTGATCATCCGATCAATAGAGCCCGGAGGTTCCGACATGAGCTGGCGCATGCCCGCCGAGACCGCAGATCACGAGCGCACCTGGATGGCGTTCCCCCGCGCCGGGATCACCCTCGGCGACGACGCCGCGTCGGCCGAGGAGGCCTACCGCGCCTGGACGGACGTCGCGCACGCCGTCGCCGAGTACGAGCCGGTCACGATGGTGGTCGACCCGTCGGAGCGCGAGCGCGCCGCCCGGATGCTCGGATCGCACGTCGAGCAGGTGGAGGCGCCGCTCGACGAGTTCTGGATGCGCGACTTCGGCCCCACCTTCGTGCTGGACGACGAGCGCCCCGGCGTGCTCGGCGCGGTCGACTGGACGTTCAACGGCTGGGGCGACCCGGCCTGGTCCGAGTGGCGGAAGTCCGCCGAGATCGCCCGCTTCGTTGCGGAGCGCACTGGCGCGGAGCTGGTCAGCTCGGTGCTCGTGAACGAGGGCGGCGGCATCCACGTGGACGGCGACGGCACCGTCCTGCTCACCGAGACCGTGCAGCTCGACCCTCGCCGCAACCCGTACGCGGACAAGGCGCGCGTGGAGGCGGAGCTCGCCCGCACCATCGGGGCCACGCACCCGATCTGGCTGCCGCGCGGCCTGACCCGCGACTACGACGAGTTCGGCACCAACGGCCACGTCGACATCGTGGCGACCATCCCCTCGCCCGGCCGCCTGCTGCTGCACACCCAGCGCAACCCGGAGCACCCCGACTTCGCGGTCTCCCGCGAGCTGCGCGCGTTCCTCTCCGGCACAACGGACGCGGCCGGCCGCGCGTGGGACATCGTGGAGCTGCCCGCGCCGGAGACCCTGCGCGATGAGGAGGGCTTCGTCGACTGGAGCTACGTCAACCACCTGGTCGTGAACGGCGGGATTGTTGCCTGCGGCTTCGGCGAGGAGCGCGCGGACGCCGAGGCGACCGAGATCCTGGAGGCCGCCTACCCCGGCCGGCGCGTCACGATGGTCGACTCGCGCCCGATCTTCGCCCGCGGCGGCGGCATCCACTGCATCACGCAGCAGCAGCCGGCGGTGACCGCGTGAGCGTCGACGTGGTCGAGACCGGCATCGCCGAGCTGCGGCGAGCGCTGGACGCCGGCGAGGTGACCGCCGTCGAGCTGGTCGACGCGTACCTCGCGCGCATCGACGCCTACGACGCGGCGGGGCCGCGGCTGAACGCGGTCGTCGTGCGGAATCCCGAGGCACGCGCGGAAGCGGCGGCCTCCGACGCGCGGCGCGCCCGCGGCGAGACCCTCGGCCCGCTCGACGGCATCCCGTACACCGCCAAGGACAGTTACCTGGCGAAGGGCCTGACCGCGGCGGCCGGATCGCCCGCGTTCGAGCACCTGATCGCCCAGCGCGACGCTTTCACGATCGAGCGGCTGCGCGCCGGCGGCGCCATCCTGCTCGGCCTCACCAACATGCCGCCGATGGCGAACGGCGGGATGCAGCGCGGCGTCTACGGCCGCGCCGAGAGCCCGTACAACGGCGACTACCTCACCGCCGCGTTCGGATCCGGCTCGTCCAATGGCTCCGGCACGGCCACCGCCGCCAGCTTCGCGGCGTTCGGCCTCGGCGAGGAGACCTGGTCGTCCGGGCGCGCCCCCGCCTCCAACAACGCGCTCTGCGCCTACACGCCGTCCCGCGGCGTGATCTCGGTGCGCGGCAACTGGCCGCTGGTGCCGACGATGGATGTGGTCGTCCCGCACACGCGCAGCATGGCCGACCTGCTGGAGGTCCTGGACGTGATCGTCGCCGACGACCCGGAGACGCGCGGCGACTTCTGGCGCGTGCAGCCGTGGGTCTCCATCCCCGCCGCCTCGACGCTGCGTCCCGGCTCGTATCCGGCGCTCGCCGGCTCCCGCTCGCTGCGGGGCGTCCGCGTCGGCATCCCGCGCATGTACATCAACGCCGACCCCGAGGCCGGCACCGCGGAGCACCCGGGCATCGGCGGCCCGACCGGCCGGCGCATCGAGACCCGGCCGTCGGTGATCGCCCTGTGGGAGGCGGCGCGGCGCGACCTGGAGGCGGCCGGCGCCGAGGTCGTCGAGACCGACTTCCCGGTCGTCTCGAACTACGAGGGCGACCGCCCCGGCGCGCCCACCGTCGCGACCCGCGGCCTGGTCACCCCCGAGTACCTGCACAGCGAGATCGTCGACCTGTCCGCGTGGGGCTGGGAGGACTTCCTCGCCGCGAACGGCGACCCCGCGCTCGACACACTCGCCGGCGTGGACGGCGCGCGCATCTTCCCGCACCCGGAGGGCGCGCTGCCGGACCGCTACACCGGGTTCGACGACGACATCGCCGAGTACCCGGGCTGGGTGCGCGAGCATCCCGGCGCGACGCTGGAGAGCATCCCGCACCTCGCCGACGGCGTCCGCGGCCTGGAGGAGACCCGGCGCCTGGACCTGGAGGAGTGGATGGACGGCCTCGGCCTCGACGCGGTGGTCTTCCCCGCCGTGGCCGACGTCGGCCCCGCCGACATGGATGTGAACCCCGCCTCCGCCGACCTCGGCTGGCGCAACGGCGTCTGGGTCGCGAACGGGAACCTCGTGCCCCGGCACCTCGGCATCCCGACAGTGACCGTGCCGATGGGGACGATGGCCGACATCGGGATGCCGGTCGGGCTCACGTTCGCCGGCCGCGCCTACGACGACACCGCGCTGCTCGCGCTGGCCGCCGCCTTCGAGGCGACCGGCCGCCGTCGCACCGAGCCGCCGCGCACCCCGCGGCTCGGGTAGCGTCCCTCGCGCGACATCCGCCGCGGGAGGGACGCGGATGCGCCTTGCGGCGGACGACCGCGGCCGCGGCCGGCTGCGAGCGTTGAGGGATGCACCCTCTCCGCCTCGTCCGCGCGGCCGTCGCCGCATCCGTCGCCCTCGCCCTGCTGGCCGGCTGCTCGGCAGCCGTCGCGGGCTCGCCCGCGGCCGGGGACGCTCCCGCGCGGGCGCAGCACCAGGCGCCCGTCACCGACAGCGCCGAGCTGACCGACGCCGACGGCTACATCCCGGACGGCTCGTCCCTCGCGCTGGACAGCGACCGGCCGGCGGTCACCCGGCTCGACCCGCAGCTGCGCAGTGCGCTCGACGACGCGGTGGCCGCGGCCGAGCGGGAGCGCGGCATCCCGATCACGATCGCGGACGGCTGGCGTTCGGAGCGGTACCAGGAGTACCTGTTCGCGCAGGCCGTGCAGAAGTACGGGAGCGAGGAGGAGGCGCTGCGCTGGGCCAAGCGGGGCTCCGACTCCGAACACGTCGCGGGACGGGCGGTGGACATTGCGACCGCCGACGCCATGGACTTCCTGAGCCGGTTCGGGTCGGAGTGGGGGCTCTGCCAGCGCTACGCGAACGAATCGTGGCACTTCGAGCTGCTCGCCGAGCCCGGCGGTCAGTGCCCCGCCCCCGCACCCGACGGCCGCGGCTGAGTCCTCGCTCCCTCGAGGGGCGTGCGTCAGCCGGCGATGCCGACGGGCTGACGCACGGTCTCCGGGCGGCCGAGACTGTTCAGCATCCCGTCGGCGAGGTCGGCACGGGAGACGGTGAAGCCGCGCGGGACGCTGCCGCCGATCCTGGTGCGGTAGCGCCCGGTGGCCGCGCGGTTCGTCAGCATCGGCGGGCGGAACGCCGTCCATTCCGCGGGCGAGGCGGCCAGCTCCTCCTCCATCGCGCGGAGATCGTCATAGACCGGGCGCAGGATGCGGCCGATCAGCGGCAGCGCGATGCGGCGGCTGATCACGCTGTCGTCCGGCGGCGGCGGCGCGACCGGGGCGGCGCTGATGACGACGATCCGCCGCGGTTCCGCGGCGAGGAGCAGCCGGGTCGCCGGCGCGGCGACGGGCGCCTCCTTGCGCGAGCGCGGCCCGATCGCGGAGAGGACCGCGTCGGATTCGTCGATGGCTGCGCGAACGGCATCTGTGTCGGCGAAGTCGGGGACGACGCGCACGCTCGCGCGCGGATCGAGTCCGTCCGGCCTGCGCAGGACGGCGGTGACCGCGTCGCCGCGGTCGAGGGCCCGGGAGACGAGCAGGCGCCCGGTGCGGCCGCCTGCTCCGAAGATGGTCACTCGCATATCGTCATAGTATGTGATCGTCACAGCTAGGTGCAATCATGCCTTGGTACGATATCGGGATGCCGCCGTCCGACTTCCCCGCGCTCGAGACGCGCGCCAGCTTCCTGCTCTCGCAGCTCGGCATGCAGAGCGCTCAGCGCTTCACGGCCGCGCTCGCGCCGCTCGGGATCACCCCCAACCGCTTCGGCATCCTCGCCCAGCTGGCGAGCGAGGAGGGCCGCACGCAGCAGGAGCTCGCGAACGCGCTCGGTCTGCACCGCAACTCGATGGTCGCCATGATCGACGACCTCGAGCAACGCGGCCTGGTCGAGCGCAGACGGCACCCGAACGACCGCCGGGCGTATGCCATCCACCTCACCCCGGCCGCGCGCGAGGTGCTCGCGGCCGGCGAGCGTCTCGCCGACGAGCAGGAGGAGGCGACCCTCGCCGCCCTGGACGACGCGGAGCGCGCCGCCCTGATCGCGACCCTCACGAAGCTGGTCGCCGCCGCGGGCTACCGCGCGGGCGTCCACCCCGGCATCGACGGCGGGCACTGAGCCCGCACGCGCGCCCGGCTCAGTACCGCTCCGGCTCCGGCAGCCGCGGGAAGCGCCGGCCGGCGACGGTGTCGTCTGACGTGGCCGAACGATACCGCCGGCGGCGCCGGCGGCACGAGGCCCGGCCTGCCGGTCCGGCGGACAACCTCTAAGCTTGAAGCCGTGTCCAAAGTCTTGAGCAGTCTTCCGGTCGGTGAGCGAGTCGGCATCGCGTTCTCGGGGGGTCTCGACACCTCCTGCGCGGTGGCCTGGATGCGCGAGAAGGGCGCCGTGCCCTGCACCTACACGGCCGACATCGGCCAGTACGACGAGCCGAACATCGAGGAGGTCCCCGGCCGCGCGAAGGAGTACGGCGCCGAGGTCGCGCGCCTCGTCGACGCCAAGCGCGCGCTGGTCGAGGAGGGCCTGATCGCGCTGCAGTGCGGCGCGTTCCACATCCGCTCCGGCGGCAAGACGTACTTCAACACCACCCCGCTGGGCCGCGCGGTCACCGGCGTCATGCTGGTGCGCGCGATGATGGAGGACGACGTCGAGATCTGGGGCGACGGCTCCACCTACAAGGGCAACGACATCGAGCGGTTCTACCGCTACGGACTCATCGCCAACCCGCGCCTGCGCATCTACAAGCCGTGGCTGGACGCGGCGTTCGTGGAGGAGCTCGGCGGCCGCAAGGAGATGAGCGAGTGGCTCGTCACGCGCGGCTTCCCCTACCGCGACGCCACCGAGAAGGCGTACTCGACCGACGCCAACATCTGGGGCGCGACGCACGAGGCCAAGCGCCTGGAGGAGCTGGACGCCGGCCTGGACATCGTCGACCCGATCATGGGAGTCGCCGCGTGGCGCGAGGACGTCGAGGTGATCCCGGAGACCGTCTCGGTCCGCTTCGAGGCGGGGCGCCCTGTCGCTCTGAACGGCGTCGAGTTCACCGACCCCGTCGCACTCGTGCTCGAGGCCAACGCGATCGGCGGCCGGCACGGGCTCGGCGCGTCCGACCAGATCGAGAACCGCATCATCGAGGCCAAGAGCCGCGGCATCTACGAGGCCCCTGGCATGGCGCTGCTGCACATCGCGTACGAGCGCCTGCTCAACGCGATCCACAACGAGGACACGGTCGCGAACTACCACAATGAGGGCCGCCGCCTCGGCCGCCTGATGTACGAGGGCCGCTGGCTCGACCCGCAGTCGCTGATGCTGCGCGAGTCGCTGCAGCGCTGGGTCGGCTCCGCGATCACCGGCGAGGTCACCCTGCGCCTGCGCCGCGGCGACGACTACACGATCCTCGACACCACCGGTCCCGCGCTCAGCTACCACCCGGACAAGCTCTCGATGGAGCGCGTCGGCAACGCCGCGTTCGGTCCCGCCGACCGCATCGGCCAGCTGACCATGCGCAACCTGGACATCGCCGACTCCCGCTCGCGGCTCGAGCAGTACGCGGCGTCCGGCCTCATCGGCGGCCCGACCGGCGAGCTCGTCGGCGCGCTGGAAGAGGGCAGCGCCCGCTCGATCCTGGAGCTGGACGTGACGCAGGTGGACGAGGAGCTGTCCCGCGAGATCGACGCGTCGAGCGAGGGCGCGGCCTTCGACTCCGGCACGGACTGAGCGGGGCGCACGATGTCACGGCGGCCGCACGCGGTACGCCGCCACGTGCTGACGATCCTCGTCGCCGTCGTCGCCGTCCTGGTGCTGATCGTCGTCGGCTTCCTCGCCTGGGCGCTCACGCCCATGATGGGCGAGCGGGACGCGGCGCTGAAGGCGTGGCGGGACGACGCGGTCACCATCCGGGATGCCGGCGACGCCGTCGTGATGGCTCCGGCCGGGCACGCCTCCGGCACCGGGCTCGTCTTCGTCCCCGGCGCGCGCGTCGACCCGTACGCCTACCTCTACAAGCTCTCCGGGGCGGTCGCAGAGACCGGGACGACCGTCGTCATCACCAAGCCGACGCTGAACCTGGCATTCTTCGATCAGCGCCCGCTCTCGACGTTCACGTCGCACGCACCGGACGTCGACCGCTGGTTCGTCGGCGGCCACTCGCTCGGCGGTGTCCGCGCGTGCCAGCTCGCCGACTCCCCCGGCGTCACCGGGCTGATCCTGTTCGGCAGCTACTGCGCGAACGACATCTCCGGCTCCCCGCTGGAGGTGCTGTCGATCGGCGGCGAGCGGGACGGCCTCAGCACGCCGCAGAAGATCCAGGACGCCCGCCACCTGCTGCCCGCCGACGCCACCCTGGTGGAGATCCCCGGCATGACGCACGCGCAGTTCGGCGACTACGGCGCCCAGCCGGGCGACAACGCCCCGACCATCTCCGATGAGAGGGCTCGCGACGAGCTCACCGCCGCCCTCGCCTCCGTACTATGAGGCCATGGACACGCGCGACATCGAGGCGGCCGAGCATCGGCCGGAGAACTGGCCGCTCGGCCGGCTGCTCGGTGCCGCGTCCCGCGCGGTCGAGCGCGCCTGGGCGGACGCGCTGGAGCAGCGCGGCCTGACCCACGCCGGGCTGATCGTGCTTCACCTGCTCGAGTCCGGCTTCGACTCGCAGGCCGACCTGGCCAGGATCGCGCAGGTGGAGGCGCAGACGATGTCCCGCACCGTCGACCGGCTGGTACGCGAGGGCCTCGTGACGCGCGAACCGGACCCGAACGACCGGCGCCGGCACGTGCTGACGATCACCCCGGCCGGCCGGACCGCGTTCGCCGCGGTCAGCGGCCTCGAGGACGAGGTCTTCCCCGAGGTCGACGACCCCGAGGCGCTCCGCCATGCCCTCCTGCAGATCGTGCGCGCCTCCCGCCCGTAGCGAACCCCCTGCCCCTCGGCTCCCCGCCATCGCTTCCGGAGTTCTTCACGCTCGGCACCGGCGTTTCGCGTGAAGAACTCCGGAACGGATGGCGGGTGGACGCTCAGTCGCGGGGGACGCGGACGCGGAGGGCGCCCGGGTCGACGTAGGTGCGCATGGCGGAGGCGCGGCCGAAGAGGTCGCCGTCCAGCTCGACCTCCTCCGGCCGGCTGAGCCGCAGCACCAGCTCGCGGCCCTTCAGGTAGTTCATGGCCCGCACCTCGTGGTCGGCGCCCATCAGCCGCCGGCCGACGCTGGTGCGGCGCAGCACGCCGTTCTCCCAGAACACCTTGACGACGATCCGCAGCCAGCCGAGGAACCCCTCGGGGCGCAGCACGACGATGTCGAGTTCGCCGTCGTCGACAGCGGCGTCCGGCAGCAGCAGGATGTTGGCCGGCAGCGACCCGCAGTTGCCGATCAGGATGGTGTGCGCGTGCACCGAGTGCACCCGGCCGCCATCGAGCTGGTAGCGCAGCCGCAGCTCGTTCTTGTCGCGCAGCACCGTGCCGATCGCCTTCACGTAGGCGAGCCAGCCGGCCTTCGCCTTCAGCTCGTCGTCGGTGGCCGCGATCATCCTCGCGTCGATGCCGAGACCGGCCATCACCAGGTAGGCGCGGCGCTGGGTCCCGCCGTCGCCGTCGCGGATCTCGGCGACGCCGACGTCGATCGGACGGTCCTCGCCGTCGAACGCCGTGTCGAGGGCGTGCCCAACGTCGTCCAGGGTGAGATTCAGGTTGCGGGCGAGCAGGTTGCCCGTCCCCGACGGCAGCAGGGCCAGCGGGGTCTCGGTGCCGCGCAGCTCCTCCGCGACCGTGCGGACCGTCCCGTCGCCTCCCGCCGCGATCACCACGTCGACGCCGTTCTCGAGCGCCTCCCTGGTCTGCCCGGTGCCCGGGTCGTCGACCGTGGTCTCCAGCCACAGGGTGTCCTCCCACCCGTGCTGCCTCTCGGCCGCGGCCAGCGCGGCGCGCAGCGCGTCCTCGTCCACCTTCACCGGGTTGACCACGATCGCAGCCCTGCTCATCCGACTCCCTCCGCCGATGCTGCCTGCGACAGTACGCTATGCCAGGCTGAGGGGATGCACCTGCTCGACGATCCCGCCTGGAACGCGCTCACCGGACCGCACGCCGGCTTCGCGGACGGCGACGGGCCCGTCCGCCGGTACCGCACGGACATGTCCCCGTTCGCGGCGGTCGGCGACCGGACCGACCCGGAGGCCTGGGCGCGCCTGGCGACGCTGACCGGCCCCGGCGGGACCATCGGCGTCTTCTCGGACGCCGCACCGGAGGGCTGGGAGCGGATCGCCGGCTACGACTGCATCCAGTACGTCTACGAGCGGCCGGACGCGCCCGCCCTGCCCGCGCTCGGGGACGGCGCGACACTGGTGCGGCTTGGCGACGCCGACGTCCCGGAGATGCTCGATCTGGTGGAGCGCACCCGACCCGGGCCGTTCCTGCCGCGCACGATCGACTTCGGCGGCTATCACGGCATCCGGGTGGACGGCAGGCTGGCGGCGATGGCGGGGCAGCGGATGCGGCCGGAGGGCTGGTGCGAGGTCAGCGCGGTGTGCGCGGACCCGCAGTGGCGCGGGCGCGGTTTCGCGGGACAGGCGATGGCCGCCGTGATGGCGGGCATCCTGGCGCGCGGCGAGCGCCCGTTCCTGCACGTGGAAGCGGGCAACGACAGCGCGGTCGCGCTCTACGAGCGTCTCGGCTTCACGAGCAGGGCGCGGCTCGAGATCCTGGTCTGCCGGGCGGCCTAACCCCCGCCCTTGCCCTTCCCCTTGCCGTTGTTCTTGCCGGGGCCCTTGTTGGGGTTGTCCTGCTGCGGCTTCGGCTTCGGCTGAGGCTGCTGCCGTTCCTGCTGCTGCTCCTGCTCCTGCTGCTGCGGCGCGGGCGAGACGACCGGCGCGACGGTGGTCGGCGGGGCGACAACGGACGGCGTCGGCCGGGGCGTCGTGCTGCCGGAGGCCGGCACCTCCCCCGGCGTGAGGATGCTGCCGAGCGAGAACGCGAGACCCACGATTGCCGCGGCGCCGCTGGTCAGCAGAACGGCGTCCAGGGTGCGCCGCCTCCGCCGCGTCCGGACCGCGCCGCGGTCGCGCACCGGGGCGGTGGGGCCGGTCGTGGCGGTGGCGCCGGAGCCGGCAGCGGCGGCGGCTGTGGAGCCTACGGCGCCGATCCCGGCGGCGCCCGCAGCGCCGATCCCTGCCGCGTTCATCGCGAGCGTCGGGCCGGTGCCGCCATCGGCAGCCGGGTCGGGCAGCGCCTCCGGCTGCCAGCCCACCAGCTGCGGCGCGAGTTCGCGCGCCATGATCGCCACCTCGACCGCCGTCGGGCGGATGCCGGGGTCGCGCGCCGTCATGGCCCCGAGCAGCCCGCGCCAGTCCTCGGGCAGAGAGGCCGGGATGCGCGGATCGCGCGCGGCGCGCGCGGAGACCGCCTCCACCGGACTCCCGGGGTACTCGCGGACGCCGGTCAGCGACTCCAGCACCACCAGTCCCAGCGCGTAGATGTCGGCCGCTGCGCCCGGCTCGCCGCCGACTCCCTGCTCCGGGCTGAGGTAGCCGGCCGTCCCGATGACCGTGCCCGCCGTGGTCAGTCGCTCGGCGCCGAGCCGGTGGGCGATGCCGAAGTCCGCGAGCTTCACGATCGGGCGGCCGCCGGGGATGCCGGAGTCGGCGAGCAGGATGTTGGCCGGCTTGAGGTCGCGGTGCACCATTCCGGCGCCGTGCACGACGGCGAGCGCCTCCGCGATGCTCTCGGCGACGACGGCGGCGTCCTCGGCGGGCAGCGGACCGCGCTCCAGCCGAGTACGCAGGTCCTCCCCCGCGACCAGCTCCATGACGAGCAGGCTCGGGGTCGTGTCGCCCTCCGCGGCGAGGTGCGCGTCGTGCAGCGTGACCAGGTTGGGGTGGCTCAGGCGGCCGAGGAGCGTCGCCTCCGCGCGCCGTCTGGCGTCGTCGGTGGCGGTGCCGGGCGCGAACAGCTTGACGGCGACGGCACGTTCCAGGCGCCGGTCGTACGCACGGTAGACCGTCGCCATGCCACCGCGTCCGAGCCGCTCGCGCAGCTCGTAACGGTCGAGGTACAGGGGTGCGTCATCCACCTCGCGAGCATACGCGCGCCAGCGGATGCCGTGAATCCGCCGACAAACCCGTCCACCCCCGTTGCCTGGCGGCCCGCTCCGGGCATGACTGAGAGGAGTGAACGAGGTACCGGAGACGCCGGGAGTGCTGGAAGCGCTCCAGGTGTACCGCGCGGCGGAGGCCGCGATGCGCCGCAGGACCGGCGCCACGCTGGGGATCGGCGACAACGACCTGCTGGCGCTGCGGCTGCTGCTCGACAACACGGCGGCCGGTCGCCCCACCGCCCTCAAGGACGTCGGCAGCTATCTCGGGATCTCGAGCGCTTCGACGACCGCGCTCGTCGACCGGCTGGTGCAGGGCGGGTTCGTGGAGCGGAGGCCGAGCCCGTCGGACGGGCGCTCGACGGTCATCGTGCCGACGCCTTCCGCCCTGGGCGACACCGGCCCGCTTCTGGCCGCGGCGAACGAGGAGCTGGCCGCCGCCACCGCGGAGCTCAGCCCCGACGAGGCGGAGACGGTCACGCGCTTCCTCACCAAGATGCGGCAGACCGTCGACAGGATCGCCGACGGGCGACACGCGAATAGGCCGAAACCGCCTCTGAGTCAAGGGGATTCCTAGGCAACCGAAACAGTTGTTGTCTGGATCGCGTCAAGGAAAGGACACCCCTTCATGAACATCCTGCTCATCATCGTCGCGATCATCGCGATCATCCTGCTGCTGACCGGCGGCTTCGTGCAGTCCTTGAACTTCCTCCTCTGGGTGGGCATCATCCTGCTCGTTCTCGCCGTGATCGTCTGGCTGGTACGGCTGCTGACCGGCAGCCGCCGGGTTTAGAGGAGGCCCGACATGAGCCTCGGCGCTGGGATCTTCCTCTTCGTGATCGGAGCGATCCTCGCGTTCGCCCTCAACGTCCAGGTGACCTGGATCGACCTTCACCTCGTCGGCTACATCCTGATGGTGGCCGGCGTGGTGGGGATCATCCTCGGGATCATCCTGCTGACGCGCCGGCGCCGCTCGGTGGCGACGACGCAGACGTCGGTGGACCCGGCGACCGGTGACCGCGTCACTCGTCGCACCAGCGGGGAGGACGACCTCATCTGATCCTCGGACACGAGAACGGCCCGCGTCATCCGACGCGGGCCGTTCTCGTGTGTGGTCTCAGCGCTCCATTGTGTCCAGGATGCCCACCAGATCCTCGAACGTCGTCAGCGGGTTGAGCACGGCGAACCGGGTGTTGGCGCGGCCCGCGTGCGAGCTCGGCGTGACGAAAGCGCGCTGCTCGTCGAGCAGCTTCGCCGACCAGAGGGCGTAGTCCTCCTTCGTCCAGCCCTCGCGCTCGAACACGACGACGGACAGCTGCGGACGACGGACGAGGTGGAAGCCGTCGCGGCGCTCGATCTCCTCCGCGATCCGGTGCGCGAGCTCCAGCGACGACGTGACCGCGTCCCGGTACGCCGCGGCTCCGTGGCTGGCGAGCGAGAACCAGAACGGCAGCCCGCGCGCGCGGCGGGTCAGGTGCGCCGCGTAGTCGGACGGGCTCCACTCGGTGGTCTCGGTCAGCGTGTCCAGGTACTCGGCGTGCTGGGTGTGCGCGCGGCGTCCTGCCTCCGGGTCGCGGTAGAGCAGCGCGCACGCGTCGAACGGCGCGAACAGCCACTTGTGCGGGTCCACGATCAGCGAGTCGGCGCGCTCGACGCCGGCGAACAGCGGGCGGGCGAGGGGCGACAGCATCCCGGCGAGGCCGTAGGCGCCGTCGATGTGCAGCCAGAACGCGTGCTCGTCCTTCAGCGCGGCGATTGAGGCGATGTCGTCCACGATGCCGAAGTTGGTGGAACCCGCGGTCGCGACGACCGCGAACACCGCGTCCCCGTACTCCTCCAGCGCCGGACGGACAGCGTCGCCGGTGAGCTGCCCGGACTCGCCGGGCGAGACGGCGACGACGTCCACGTCCATCACGCGCGCGGCGGACGCGACAGAGGAGTGCGCCTCGGCGCTGCACACGATCACCCAGCGGCCGGCGGGGTTGCCGCGCTCGCTGCGGGCGTGGTCGCGAGCGGCGACGAGCGCGGAGAGGTTGCCGAGCGTCCCGCCCTGCACGAAGACGCCGCCCGCGGTCTCCGGCAGCCCGAACTCGGCGGCCAGGAAGGCGAGCACCTGGTTCTCGGCGTAGACCGCGCCGGAGCCCTCCAGCCAGGACCCCCCGTAGACGGCGCTGGCGGAGACGACGAGGTCGAACGCGGTCGCGGCCTTGGTGGGCGCGGTCGGGATGAAGGAGAGGTAGCGCGGGTGGTCGGTGGTGATGCAGGCGGGCGCGAGCACGTGCTCGAAGAGCGCGAGGGCGCGTTCGGCGCCCATGCCGGTCTCCGAGACGGTGCGGCCGGCGAGCCGGCGCAGCTCGGCCTCCGGCAGCGGCTTGTCCAGTGGGGTGTCCTCGCTGAGGATGCGCCGGCGCGAGTAGTCGAGCACCAGGTCGACGAGCTCACGCGTCTCGGGGGTGACGGCGTGCATGCGGGTCTCGTTTGTCATTCGGGCCTCCGCAGACCATCGTTACACAACCGATCGGCACGATTCTGACGCCGAGCGCAGCTTTCCTGCGCGCTCACCGCCCCCGGCGCATCGAACGGCCGCCGCGGCCGGCGCACGCGCCAGATTTCCGGAGATCCCGCGGCTGTCCGCGCCGATTGTCCGGAACTCCGGACATCCGAGCGGCGTGTCGGCGGAGGGTTCCCGCGTTCGGCGCGCGGCATACTGACCGGATGGCTGAAGGGACCGAACGACGGAAGTTCGTCGTGGTCGGGCTGTTCTCGCCGATGAGCGCCGGAAGCCGGTTCCGGCGCAGCGCCTGGCCCGCCCATCTGACGCTCGTCGGGAACTTCGAAACCCTCGCGTCACCCCAGGAGGTGGCGGACGGCGTGCGCCGTGTGGTCCAGGGTCTGCCGCCCCTGCTCAGCCGCTTCGGTGCCGTCGACCAGTTCGGTCCCGACCGGGACGTGCCGGTACAGCTGGTGGAGCGGGAGCCGTTCGGCGCCGTGCACGAAGCACTCGCTCGCGTCATCGAGGTCCTGCCCGGCCTTGTGGCCGAGGATCCGGACTATTGGCACGAGGGTTATCGCCCCCATGTCACCCGCCGGTTCGCGAGCGGCGTCCGAGAGGGCGACACCTGGCCGGTTCGTTGCGTGGCCGTGGCTGAGCTCGGCGCCGGCGACGCCAGGGTGGTCGACGTCGTCGCGTCGCTCTGACGCCGCGACCGAGCGCTTGCGCGCGCCGCCGCCTCAGCCGAGGTCGACCGCGACCGCCGCGTGCTGCTCGGCCGAGCGCTGCGCGGCGTCCGCGAGGAGGAGGGCGGCGCGGCCGTCCTCGAAGGTGGGGCTCGTCGACGGCTCGCCGCGGACCAGTTGGACGAACGCGCGCAGCTCCGCCGCGTACGCCTCGGCGTAGCGCTCCAGGAAGAAGTCCTGGTAGGGCGGCTTCGCCTCCACCGCGGTCGCCGTCGACAGGCTGACCAGGCTGGTCGGGGCGTTGGCGACCTGCAGCATCCCGTCGGCGCCGAACGCCTCCAGGCGCTGGTCGTAGCCGACCGCGCTGTGCCGCGAGTTCGTGATCGTCACGACCGCGCCGGACGCCGAGCGCAGCACGACGACCGCCGTGTCGAAGTCGCCGTGCTCGCGTGCGCCCGCGTCGAAGAGGGTCGCACCCGTCGCCTGCACCTCCACGATGTCGGGCAGGAAGAAGCGGGCCATGTCGAAGTCGTGGATGGTCATGTCGCGGAAGATGCCGCCGGACACCGCGACGTAGGCGGCGGGCGGGGCGGCCGGGTCCCTGCTGACGATGGAGAGCTGCTCGAGCGCCCCGATCTCGCCCGCGGCGACGCGTGCGCGCACCGACGCGAACGCCGGGTCGAAGCGGCGGTTGAAGCCGAGCGCGACCGGGATGCCAGCTGACGCGACCTTCGGGCGCAGCGCATCCACGCGGGCGATGTCGAGGTCGATCGGCTTCTCGCAGAGCACGGGGATGCGGGCATCGACCGCCGCGGAGATCAGGTCGACGTGCGTCGGCGTCGGCGAGGCGATGAGGACCGCGTCCACCTCGCCGGAGGCGAACACCTCGTCCGCCGACGCCGTCACCCGGCCGCCGTAGCTCGCGGCGACCGCCTCGGCGCCGGCGACGATCGGGTCGCACACCCAGGCGAGCGTCGTGTCGGGGTCCGCCGCGATGCTGCGGGCGTGCACCTGTCCGATGCGGCCGGTGCCGATGAGACCGAAGCGGATCGGGGTCGTTGTCACGGGGGCGGGTGTCCTTTCCTCAGACGTCAGCACCAGGGGCGCAGGGCGTCGCGGTTGAGCTTCTGGTCGGCCGCGCGCTGGGCGCGGAAGGCGGCGAGCGACGTCCCCGGCGCCGGCAGCACGTCCTGCTCCACCACGACCCAGCCGTCGTAGCCGGCGTCGTCGACGGCGGTCAGCACCGCCGCCAGGTCGATGTCGCCGCGGCCGAACGCGACGAAGGCGCCGGAGGACCACACCTCGGTCATGCCGCCGCCCGCGGCGAGCACGCGGCGGAGCTCGGCGGTGTCGACGTCCTTGAGGTGGAGGTGGTTGATGCGCGCGCCCCAGCGGCGCACCGCCTCCAGCGGGTCGCCGCCGCCGATGAGCAGGTGCCCGGTGTCGAGGGTGAGGCCGATGTCGACGCGCTCCAGGAAGCGGTCGACCTCCTCCGGCGACTCCACGAAGGTGCCGGCGTGGTGGTGGAAGGTCGGCTCGAAGCCGGCGGCCCGGACGCGCTCGGCGGCGGCCTGCGCGTTCGCGGCCAGACGGTCCCAGCGGGCGGTGCCGAGCGGCTCGGCGGCGGCGCCGGGGTGCGCCTTGCGGGCGGGGGACCCGGTGTCGGCGAGGGTCGGCTTCGGCAGGCGGTCCGGCGCGGCCTCCGCGGCGTCGGCGAACACGGCGAGCGCGTCGTCCAGGCCGGGGAGCGCGGCGGCGAACGCGTCGTCGTCGGAGAGGGGGAGCTCCACCCAGCCGCCGGCGAGCTCGAGGCCGCGCGACGACAGCCGGTCGCGGAGCTCCGCGCCCCGGCCGAAGAAGCCGACGGGCCCGAGGTCGACGCCCGCGTACCCGGTCTCGGCGAGGAGGTCGAGCATGTCGTTCGGGCCGATCGTCTCCGCGTCGGCAGGCGTCATCTCGAAGACGCCGAAGCTCACCGGAGCGCCGGCGACCGTGGCCTTCATGCGGTGATCCCGGTCCGGGTCGACGCGGTCATCGGCTTCCTTTCGCCAGCGAAACTATGTCACGACAATAACACAACAGGGATGTCGCCTCCGGGCCCCTACGATGGCGGGATGACGGCAGCGCTCTTCCTGAACGGCACGGTCGGCTCCGGCAAGTCGGCCACCGCGGACGCCGCGGGCGACCTGCTCGCCGAGCGCGGCATCCCGCACGCCGTCATCGACCTGGACGCGCTCCGCCGGGTCTGGCCCGCTCCCGCCGGCGACCCGTTCCAGACGGCGCTGGAGCTCGCGAACCTGCGGGACTACGCGGCCAACGCGACGGCGGCCGGTGCCGGCGTGCTCGTGCTCGCGGGCGTGATCGAGGAGCCGTCGGCGCTCCCCCGCTACGAGGACGCGGTCGGCGGCCCGGTGACGCTCGTGCGGCTGCGCGCGGAGGCGGGCGAGGTCGAGCGCCGGCTGCGCGCCCGCCACGCGGACGATCCCGAGGGACTCCGCTGGCATCTGGACCGGCGCGGCGAGCTGGAGGCGGTGCTGGATGCGGCCGGCCTGCCCGGCCCGACCGTCCCGACCGGGCACCGGACGCCGCGCGAGGTCGCGGAGGAGGCGCTGCGCGCGTGGGACGCGGTCTGACCCGCGCGTCCGCGCTCTGCTAGCGTCGTCCGGTGCCCTCCCCGTTCACCCCGCCGGCCGACATCGTCTCCGACGAACGGCTGGTCGCCCGTCTGATCGCCGAGCAGCATCCCGATCTGGCGGGGCCGCTGCGGCTGGTCTCCGACGGCTGGGACAACCAGATCTACCGGCTCGGCGACGATCTCGCCGTGCGCATCCCGCGCCGCGAGGTGGCGGCGCACCTGATCGAGCACGAGCAGCGGACGCTGCCCGCGATCGCCGCGCGGGTCGCCGTCCCCGTGCCGGCGCCGGTCCGGATCGGCGTTCCGAGCGCGACGTTCGGCTGGCCGTGGAGCATCGTCCCGTGGCTGCACGGCGTCGACGGCGCCTCGGTGACGGCCGCGGAGCGCGCGGGCATCGCCGAGCCGCTCGCGGCGTTCCTCGGCGCCGTGCACGTCCCCGCGCCGGACGACGCCCCCGAGAACCCGGTGCGCGGCGTCCCGCTCGCCACCAGGGACATCCCGATCCGGGAGCGGCTGCGCACGCTCGGAGACCGGATGGACGTCGCGCCGCTCGTCGCCGCCTGGGAGGACGCGCTGGCCGCGCCGGTGTGGACGGGACCGGCGCTCTGGATCCACGGCGACCCGCATCCGGGGAACATGCTGCTCACCCCGCAGGGCGGACTCGCCGCTGTCATCGACTTCGGCGACGTGACCGCCGGCGACCCGGCGACCGACCTCGCCACCGCGTGGCTCAGCTTCGACGCGGACGCCCGCGAGCGCTTCCGCTCCGCCCTCCCGGTGCCGCCCGACGACGCCACCTGGCGGCGCGCCCGCGGCTGGGCGGTCGCGATGGGCTCGGCCCTCGCGGCGAGCTCCGCCGACAACCCGAGGATGGCCGCGCTCGGCGAGCACGCGATCGCGCAGCTCGCGGCCGACCCGGTCGGCTAGGCCCGGAAACGCCGGATGCCGGCCCCGCGTCACGGGAACCGGCATCCGTGCTGTGCGTGTCCGCCCGTCCGGGCGGGTGCGGCTCAGCCCTGCGAGAGCGTGAGCAGCAGGTCGTCGCCCGGCGCGGCAGGGACGAAGTCCGCCTCGATCTCGGCGCGCTCCAGCAGCTCGCCCATGCGGCGCTGACGCTGACGCGGGATGAGGGTCACGACCGTGCCCTGCTTGCCGGCGCGGCCGGTGCGGCCCGAGCGGTGCAGGTAGGTCTTGTACTCGTCGGGGGCGTCGGCCTGGATGACCAGGTCGATGTCGTCCACGTGGATGCCGCGGGCGGCGACATCCGTGGCGACGAGCACATTGACGCGGCCACTGGTGAGCTGGGCCAGGTTGCGCGTGCGGCGCGACTGGTTCAGGTCGCCGTGCAGGCTGACGGCCGGGATGCCGGCGTCGTCGAGCTGGTCGGCAAGCATCTCCGCGAAGGCGCGGGTGCGGGCGAAGATCAGCGTCTTGCCCTCGCGGTCGGCCAGCGCCTCGATGATGGCGGGCTTGTCGCGGTGCTCGATGACCAGGACGCGGTGGTCGATGGTCGAGGACGCCTGGTCCTCGCCCGCCACCTCGTGCACCGCCGGCTCGACGAGGAACTCGTCGACGAGCTGGGCGACGCCCTTGTCGAGGGTCGCCGAGAAGAGCAGCTTCTGGCCGCCCTCCGCGGTCTCGCGCAGGATGCGCTGCACCGGCTCGAGGAAGCCGAGGTCGCACATGTGGTCGGCCTCGTCCAGCACCGTGATGACGACCTGGCTGAGGTCGAGGCGGCCCTGCTCGACCAGGTCCTCGATCCGGCCCGGGGTGCCGATCACGATGTCGACGCCGCGCTGCAGCGCGCCGACCTGACGGCCCTGCGGGACGCCGCCGTAGATCTGCGTGGTGAAGAGGCCGACGCTGCGCGCGATCGGCTGCACCGTGCGGTCGATCTGGAGCGCGAGCTCGCGGGTCGGCGCGAGGATGAGCGCGCGCGGGGCGCGGCCGATCTGGCGCTTGCCGCCGGACTTGCCGGACTCGGCCCAGAGCTGCATGAGGCGCTCGACCATCGGGGCGCCGAAGGCGATCGTCTTGCCGGAGCCGGTGCGGCCGCGGCCGAGCACGTCCTTGCCGGCGAGCACGTCGGGCGCGGTCGCGGCCTGGATCGGGAACGGCTTCTCGGCGCCGAGCTCGGCAAGCGCGCGGACGATGTTGCCGCCGAGGCCCAGGTCGGCGAAGGTCACGCCCTCGACGTCCTCGGCCTGGATGGCCTCGGCCTCGAGGCGCTCCAGCACGACGTCGTCCTGCGGGGTGAAGGTCTTCTCCTCGCGCGACGGGTAGAAGGAGGAGTCGCGGCGGGGACGCTCGGCCCGGTCGTCGAACGAGCGGCGCGGACGGTCGGCCCGGTCGTCGCGGTCGAACGAACGGCGGGGACGGTCGTCGTAGTCACGACGGGGACGCTCGGCCCGGTCGTCGCGGTCGAACGAGCGACGCGGACGGTCGTCGTACTCGCGACGGGGACGCTCGGCCCGGTCGTCGAAGGAACGGCGCGGACGGTCCGCCCGGTCGTCGCGGTCGAACGAGCGACGCGGACGGTCGTCGTAGTCACGACGGGGACGCTCGGCCCGGTCGTCGCGGTCGAACGAGCGACGCGGACGGTCGTCGTCGCGGCGCGGACGCTCGGTGCGGCCGCGGTTGTCCCACTCGCGCTCGGTGCGGCGCGCGTCCTTGCCGCGGGGCTCCCAGTTCGGGCGCTCGGGGCGGCCGCGGCCGGAGCCGGCCTCGTCGCGGCTGCCGTAGACGGCGCGGCCGCGCTCGGCGGCGCCGGCGCGCTTCGCGCGGTCCTCGGCGCTCCACCTGGCCTTCTTGCCTGCGGTCGCCTGGTCCTCGGCGCGGTAGCCGCGGTGCTTCGGGGAGCGGCTGCCTGTGGACTGCTGCGGGCGTCGGTCGTTCTTCTTGTACGGGGGCATGCGTGATTCTTCCTGGGTTCCTGTCAGGTGCGCGGCGGCACGCAGAAGCGCACCGGGGAATCCCCGTCGAACATCGTCCGGGGCCGTTCACATCGTGATTGTCCGCACCACCGATCGGGGGCGGAACCGGCCCGCTTGACCACAAACCCATTCGCGCAGCACGCGCGGTGTCAAGAGCCGACCTGTCTACGTTACAGCATGGATGCTGGGAACGGGCTGCCGATCCTGATGCGGACGCGCAGGGGTATAAGGGAGCTATGACCTCCGTCGACGCGATCGTCATCGGCTCCGGCCCCAACGGGCTCGCGGCCGCCGTCACGCTGGCCCGCGCCGGCCTCGGCGTCCACGTCTACGAGCGCAGCGCCATTCCCGGCGGCGGCCTGCGCACCGAGGAGGTGACCCTCCCCGGCTTCCGGCACGATATGTGCTCCGCGGTGCACCCGCTCGCGTTCGCGTCCGGCTTCTTCCGGAAGTTCGGGCTCCAGGAGCGGATCCCGTTCGTCACGCCGTCCGCCTCGTACGGGCAGCCGCTCGACGGTGGCCGCGCGGCGATCGCCTACCGGGACATCGACCGCACGGCCGATGCGCTCGGCGTGGACGGGCCAGCCTGGCGCGCGCTGCTCGGGCCGCTGGCGCGGAACGCGGACGCCGTTGCGCAGTTCACCGGGTCGCCCGTGCTGCGCATCCCGCGGCATCCCCTCGTCGCGGCGCGCTTCGGCCTGACCGCGATCGCGCAGGGCGGCCCGTGGTGGGACCTGCCGTTCCGCACCGAGGAGCCGGGCGCGCTGCTCACCGGCGTCTTCGCGCACGCGACCGTTCCGCTGCCGAGCGTCGCGGGCGCGGCGGCCGGCCTCACCCTCGCCGCGTACGCGCACGCGCGCGGCTGGCCGCTCCCGATCGGCGGGTCGCAGTCGATCGCCGACGCCCTGATCGCGGACCTCACGGCGCACGGCGGCGAGCTCATCACCGGGACCGACGTCACGTCGCTCGGCGAGCTGCCCGACGCGCGCGCGATCCTCTTCGACACGCACGTGGACGCGGCGGCGCGGCTCGGCCAGGACCGGCTGCCGGGCGGCTACCTGCGGCGCATCTCGCGGTTCCGGAACGGCAACGGCGTCTTCAAGATCGACTTCGCGCTCTCCGGACCGGTGCCGTGGACCAACCCGGCGCTCGCGGAGACGGCGACCGTGCACATCGGCGCCGACCGGGCGGCGATCGCCCGTTCGGAGCGGACGGTCGCGCGCGGAAGGGAGAGCGACGACCCGTACGTGCTCGTCTCGCAGCCCACCCTGTTCGACGGCAGCCGCGCGCCGGCGGGCAAGCACGTGCTGTGGGCGTACACGCACGTCCCGAAGGGGTCGACCTCGGACCGGAGCGAGGCGGTGATCGCGCAGATCGAGCGCTTCGCGCCCGGTTTCCGCGACCTCATCCTCGGCACGGCGACCAAGACGGCGAAGGAGATGGAGCGCTTCGACCCGAACTACATCGGCGGCGACATCTCGGCGGGGATGCCGTCCTTCGGCCAGCTGATCGCGCGTCCCGTGCTCTCCGCCGATCCGTGGCGGATGCCGGGACGCGGGCTCTACCTCGCCTCGTCGTCGGCCATTCCAGGGCCCGGCGTGCACGGGCTGGCCGGATACTACGCGGCCCGCAGTGCGCTGCGG
The DNA here is from genome assembly GCF_051955155.1 of Leifsonia sp. Lineage (NCBI taxonomy): Bacteria > Bacillati > Actinomycetota > Actinomycetes > Micrococcales > Microbacteriaceae > Leifsonia > Leifsonia sp. The sequence goes on along the minus strand of NZ_JBQCGZ010000179.1, from coordinate 74,528 downwards.
CACGAGTTCGGCGTCACCAGGATGCCGTCGCTGGCACCGGAGAGGGGTGCATGATGTCGGTCACCGTCCGACGCTTCAGCTGTCCACCGGAGGACGTCTTCGCCGCCCTGGCCGACCCGTGGGTGTACCCGACCTGGGTGGTCGGGGCCTCGCGGTTGCGCGCCGCGGACCGGCGCTACCCCGAGGTGGGGGCGCGTCTGCACCACTCCATCGGGGTCTGGCCGTTCGTGCTGAACGACGAGACGAAGGTGGAGGAGTGGGACCCGCCGCGAAAGATGGTGCTCACCGCGCGCACGCGGCCGTTCGGCGAGGAGCGCGTGCAGATCGAGGCGAGCACGCGCGGTCCCGGCTGCGTCGTGCGGATGGAGGAGCACCCGGTGCGCGGCCCGGTGACCTTGATCCCGTCCGGCGTCGCCGACCTCATCCTGCACATCCGCAACGTCGAGACCCTCCGCCGCCTCGAATGGGTCGCCCGGGGCCTCGCCCACTCCCGCACCCCCACCTCTTAGCGGCCGAGTACGCAGAGCATCTGCGTACTCGGCCGTTTCGGGGCGATTTTCTGCGTACTCGGCGGCCGGGGTGTGGAGGGTGCGTAACATTCCGGACTCATGGGACGGGTATGGTCGCGGGATGCGCACCGCGATCCGTCCCGAGCCGCCCCGCCAGCCCGACGTGGAGGAGCTGCTGCGCCTGAGCGACGAGTTCACGCGCGCGCTGTACCCGGCCGAGAGCTGCCACCTGCTCGACGTCGCCGAACTCGAACGGCCTGGCGTCACCGTCTTCGTCGGCCGCGATGACGACGGCACCGCGCTCGGGATGGCGGCCCTGGTGGCGAAGGGCGACGGCTCCGCGGAGCTGAAGCGGATGTTCGTGCGCTCCGAGGCGCGCGGGAGGGGCGTCGCCTCCGCGCTGCTCGGCGCGGTCGAGGACGCGGCGGCCGGGGCCGACGTGTCCACCCTGCAGCTGGAGACCGGCCCGCTGCAGCCGGCGGCGATCGCGCTGTACGAGAGCCGGGGTTACGCGCCCATCCCGGCGTTCGGCGAGTATGTCGGCGACCCCAACTCGGTCTGCTATGAGAAGAGCCTCGCGGCACGCTGACCGGCCCCCGCGCTGTCGGCACTAGCGGGTGTCGCGGCGGCCCGCTAGCCTGGCGCCACCCCCGGGGAGGCAGCGATGACGGACGAGCCGAGCACGACCCGCGATTCCGGCCGCGGCGGCACCGCGCACGGCTGGATGATCGGACTGATCGCCGCAGGCGCCGCGCTCGTGCTGATCGGCGGCGGGATGATCGCCGGCGTCTTCACGACGCTGCTGCTCGCGGGCAACCGCGGCAGCTGCGACGCGGCGGGCGTCGCAGACCGGGTGCTCCCCACGATCGTGACCGTGCAGGTGGCCGGCGAGAACGGCTCGAGCAATGGCAGCGGGCAGATCATCGACGACAACGGCTACATCCTGACCAACAACCACGTCGTCTCCCCCGCCGCGAAGGGCGGCTCGCTCGCGGTGCGGTTCAGCGACGGCCACGAGCTCCCCGCGACCCTGGTCGGCCGCGACCCGACCACCGACCTCGCGGTCGTGAAGGTGGACGACGACGACCCGCTACCCGTGATCGAGACGGGCGACTCCGGCGCGCTCGACGTCGGCCAGCCCGTCGTCGCCCTCGGCGCCCCGCTCGGGCTCTCCAGCACTGTCACCGCGGGGATCGTCAGCGCGCTCGGCCGCACCGTCCCCGTCCCGAGCGACGACGACAGCAACGCGGTGCTCGCGGGCGCCATCCAGACCGACGCGTCGATCAACCCCGGCAACTCGGGAGGCGCCCTCGTCGACTGCAGCGGCCGGCTGGTCGGCGTGAACACGGCGATCGCCACGGTGCCGGGCTCAGCTGGCCAGCGCAGCCTCGGCAGCGTCGGGATCGGCTTCGCCGTCCCCGTCGCGCAGGCGCTGCCGATCGCGCACGAGCTGATCGAGCACGGCGAGGTGAACCACCCGACCGCCGGGGTCTCGGTCACGCCCATCCCGCCGTCGGTCGCCGCGACCTACGGGATCACCGACGGGCTGTTCGTGCAGGCCGTCGTGGTGGGCGGCCCCGCGGCGAAGGCCGGGATCCGCCCCGGCGACGTGATCACGAGCGTGAACGGCCACCCGGCGGTCAGCGTGGACGTGCTCACCGCCATCCAGGTCACGAGCTCGGCCGGCGACGAGGTCGACGTCGTCTACGTCCGCGGCGGCCACGAGCACACCACCACCGTCACCCTCCGCTGACCCGGTCCCGCCGGCCGCGGAGCGGAAGGTCACGAGCCGCGGATGCGGCGGGAGAGCTCGGCTGCGGCGTCGCGGACCCGGGCGGCCAGGGCGTCCCAGCGCTCCGGCGGGACGTTCTCCCGCGGGAAGGTGATCGCGATCCCGGCCGCGGGCCAGCCGGCGTGGTCGCGCACCGAGACGGCCACCGACGCGAAGCCGGGGGTCACGTCGCCGTCCTCCGTCGCGTACCCGCGCTCGCGCGCCTCCCCCACCAGCCGGCGCAGCTCGGCGTACGAGTGCGGTCCCGCGCCGGTGCGGTCCTCGAAGGCGTCGCTGTCCGGGTACAGCGCGCGCAGCTGCCCGGGCGGGAGGGACGCGAGCAGCGCGCGTCCGCTGGCCGTCAGGTGCGCGGGCAGCCGGACGCCGACGTCGGTGACGAGGCGCGGGCGGCGGCGGGCGCGCTCCTCCACGATGTAGACGACGTCCCTGCCGTGCAGCACCGCGATGTGCCCGGACTCCCCCAGCGCGTCGACGAGCGCGGCGACGATGGGACGGCCGAGCCTGCTGAGCGGCTCCTGGCGGGAGAACGCGCTGGAGAGCTCGTAGGCCGCGACGCCGAGGCCGTACCGCCGCGCCTCCGGGAAGTGCAGCACGAACCCGTGCTCGGCGAGCACCGTGAGCAGGTGGTAGACCGTCGAGCGCGGCAGGCCGAGGGCGGTGGCGATGCCGGCGGCGGGGACGGGGCCGCGCTGCGCCGCCAGGTGGCCCAGGATGCGCAGCGTGTTCTCCGCGGCAGGGACCTTGCTCGCCATGACCTCGCCCCCCTCCGTCGCCCGTCGCGCTGTCTGGAATCCCGGACACAGATGAGCGTACAACCGGGGCGCCGGCCCGTCCTCCCGGCGCATGATCGGAGCATGCTCGTCACCACCACTGAGATCACCGTCGGCGCAGCCCCGCTCACCATCGCCGACGTCGTCGCCGTCGCCCGCGACGGCGCGCCCGTCCGCCTCGACGCCGAGGCCCTGGACGCGGTCGACGCCTCTCGCGCGATCGTCGAGGCCCTCGCCGACGACGTCGAACCGCACTACGGCATCTCCACCGGATTCGGCGCCCTCGCCACCACGTTCATCCCCGCCGAGCGCCGCGCCCAGCTGCAGGCGAGCCTGGTCCGCTCGCACGCGGCCGGCTCCGGGCCCGAGGTCGAGCGCGAGGTCGTCCGCGCGCTCATGCTGCTGCGCCTCGCCACGCTGATGACCGGCCGCACGGGCGCGCAGCGGAAGACCGTCGAGACGTACGCCGCCCTCCTGAACGCGGGGATCACCCCTATCGTCCGCGAGTACGGCTCGCTCGGCTGCTCCGGCGACCTCGCCCCGCTCGCGCACTGCGCGCTTGCGGCGATGGGCGAGGGCCAGGTCCGGGTGGACGGCGAGCTGCGGGAGGCGGCGGACGCCCTCGCCGACGCCGGGATCGAGCCGGTTGTCCTCGCCGAGAAGGAGGGCCTCGCGCTCATCAACGGCACCGACGGGATGCTCGGGATGCTGTCGCTCGCGCTGCACGACCTGGCTACCCTGCTCACCACGGCCGACATCGCCGCCGCGATGAGCGTCGAGGCGCTGCTCGGCACCGACGCCGTGTTCGCCGACGACCTGCAGCGGCTGCGCCCGCAGGCCGGGCAGGCGGTCTCCGCCGGCAACCTGCGCAGCCTGCTCGCCGGCTCCCCGCTCGTCGCAAGCCACAAGGGGCCGGAGTGCACGCGCGTGCAGGACGCGTACTCGCTGCGCTGCGCGCCCCAGGTGCACGGCGGCGCCAGGGACACCGTCGCGCACGCGACGCTGGTCGCCGAGCGCGAGCTCGCCTCCGCGGTCGACAACCCGGTGCTCACCCTGGACGGGCGCGTCGAGTCGAACGGCAACTTCCACGGCGCTCCGGTCGCGTACGTGCTGGACTTCCTCGCGATCGTCGTGGCCGACGTCGCGAGCATGTCGGAGCGCCGCACCGACCGCTTCCTCGACCCGGCCCGCAACCAGGGGCTCCCGCCGTTCCTCGCGCACGAGGTCGGCGTGGACTCGGGGCTCATGATCGCCCAGTACACCGCCGCGGGCATCGTCTCCGAGCTGAAGCGCCTGGCGGCGCCCGCGTCGGTGGACAGCATCCCCTCGTCGGCCATGCAGGAGGACCACGTGTCGATGGGCTGGGCGGCCGCGCGCAAGCTGCGCCGCGCCATCGACGGCCTCGGCCGCGTGCTCGCGATCGAGCTGATGACCGCATCCCGCGGCGCCGAGCTGCGCGCCCCGCTGCAGCAGGGCCCGGCGACCGCCGCGGTCACCGCCACCCTGCGCACCACCGTTCCCGGCCCCGGCCCGGACCGGCACCTGTCCCCCGAGATCGAGGCCGCTGTCGCCCTCGTCGCCTCCGGCGCCGTCCGCGCCGCCGCCGAGCAGGCCACCGGCCCCCTCGCCTAACCCACCCGCACACAGCCGAGTACGCAGAAAGTCGGCCCCAAACGGCCGAGTACGCAGAGAATTCGCGTACTCGGCGGCTTACCACGAGAGGATCAGAGACCATGCAGGGAGCACGTGAGGTGCGGGCGCCGCGCGGCGCCGAGCTGAGCGCGAAGAGCTGGCAGACCGAGGCGCCGCTGCGCATGCTGATGAACAACCTCGACCCCGAGGTCGCCGAGCGCCCCGACGACCTCGTCGTCTACGGCGGAACCGGCCGCGCCGCCCGCAGCTGGGAGGCGTTCGACGCCATCGTCGCCACGCTCTGCGACCTCGAGGCGGACGAGACCCTGCTGGTGCAGTCCGGCAAGCCGGTCGGCGTGTTCCGCACGCACGAGTGGGCGCCGCGCGTGCTGATCGCCAACTCCAACCTCGTGGGCGACTGGGCGACGTGGCCCGAGTTCCGCCGGCTGGAGGCGCTCGGCCTGACCATGTACGGCCAGATGACCGCCGGCTCCTGGATCTACATCGGCTCGCAGGGCATCCTGCAGGGCACCTACGAGACGTTCGCCGCGATCGCCGACAAGCGGTTCGGCGGCTCCCTCGCCGGCACCCTCACCCTCACCGGCGGCTGCGGAGGGATGGGCGGCGCCCAGCCGCTCGCCGTCACGCTCAACGGCGGAGCGGTCCTCATCGTGGACGTCGATCGAACGCGGCTGCAGCGCCGCGTCGACCACGGCTACCTGGACGAGCTCGCCGACGACATCGACGACGCGATCGCCCGGGTGACCGCCGCGAAGGACGAGCGCCGCGCCCTCTCCGTCGGCCTGGTCGGCAACGCCGCCGCCGTCTTCCCCGAGCTGCTGCGCCGCGGCGTCCCGATCGACATCGTCACCGACCAGACCAGCGCACACGACCCGCTCAGCTACCTGCCGGAAGGCGTGACGGTCGAGGAGTGGCACGACCGCGCGGCCGCCGACCCGGAGGGCTTCACGATCGCCGCCCGGCTCTCGATGGCGAAGCAGGTGGAGGCGATGGTCGGCTTCCTGGACGCCGGTGCCGAGGTCTTCGACTACGGCAACTCCATCCGCACGGAGGCGCAGCTCGGCGGCTACGACCGCGCGTTCGCGTTCCCCGGCTTCGTGCCGGCCTACATCCGCCCGCAGTTCGAGGAGGGCCGCGGACCGTTCCGCTGGGCGGCGCTCTCCGGCGACCCGGCGGACATCGCGGCGACCGACCGCGCCATCCTGGAACTCTTCCCCGACGACCACAAGCTGCACCGCTGGATCACCCAGGCCGGCGAGAAGGTCCACTTCGAGGGGCTGCCGGCGCGCATCTGCTGGCTCGGCTACAAGGAGCGGCACCTGGCCGGGCTGCGGTTCAACGAGCTGGTCGCCTCCGGCGACGTCAGCGCGCCGATCGTGATCGGCCGCGACCACCTCGACTCCGGCTCCGTGGCCTCGCCGTACCGGGAGACGGAGGCGATGAAGGACGGCTCGGACGCCATCGCCGACTGGCCGCTGCTGAACGCCCTGCTGAACACCGCGTCCGGCGCCACCTGGGTGTCGCTGCACCACGGCGGCGGCGTCGGGATCGGCCGCAGCATCCACGCGGGGCAGGTCGTGGTCGCGGACGGCACCCCGCTCGCGGCCGAGAAGATCGAGCGGGTGCTCACCAACGACCCCGGCACCGGCGTCATGCGGCACGTGGATGCGGGCTACGAGCACGCGGCGGAAGTCGCCCGCGAGCGCGGCCTGCGCATCCCGATGCAGGACGGCGCCGTCTGATGTCCCGCGCGACGCTGCTGACCGGGATCGGCGAGCTCGTCACGCTCGATCCGCAGCACGACGGACCGCTCGGCGTCGTCGCCGACGCCGCCCTGCTGACGGTCGACGGGCGCGTCGAGTGGACCGGTCCGGCGTCGGCTGCGCCGCGCGAGGACGCGGACGAGGTGCTGGATGCGCGCGGCGCGGCCGTCATCCCCGGCCTCGTGGACAGCCACACGCACCTCGTGTTCGGCGGGGACCGCTCGGCGGAGTTCGAGGCGCGGATGGCCGGGCGGCCGTATTCCGCCGGCGGCATACGCAGCACGGTCGCGGCGACGCGCGCTGCGTCGGACGACGGGCTGCGCGCCAGGCTGGCCGGGTTCGTCGCCGAGCTGCACGCGCAGGGCACCACGACGTTCGAGATCAAGAGCGGGTACGGGCTCACCGTCGACGACGAGGCGCGCATCCTGCGGCTGGCGCGCGAGGTGACGGAGGAGACGACGTTCCTCGGCGCGCACGTCGTCCCGGCCGAGTTCGCCGACGACCCGGACGCGTACGTGGATGTGGTCACCGGCCCGATGCTGGACGCGTGCGCACCGCACGCGCGCTGGGTGGACGTGTTCTGCGAGCGCGGGGCGTTCACCGTCGAGCAGTCGCGGCGCGTGCTCACCGCGGGCGCGGAGCGCGGCCTCGGCGTGCGCGTGCATGCCAGCCAGCTCGCGCCGGGCGACGGCGTCGCCCTCGCGGTGGAGCTGGACGCGGCGAGCGTCGACCACTGCACCTACCTGACCGACGCGGATGTGGAGCGGCTGGCGGCGTCGGACACCGTCGCGACGCTCCTGCCCGGCGTCGAGTTCTCGACCAGGCAGCCCTACCCGGACGCGCGCCGGCTGATCGACGCGGGCGTCTCGGTCGCGCTGGCCAGCGACTGCAACCCCGGCTCGTCGTTCACGTCCTCGCTGCCGTTCTGCATCGCCGTCGCCGTGCGCGACATGGGCATGACCGTGGCAGAGGCGCTGCGCGCCGCGACGCTCGGGGGCGCCCAAGCGCTCCGCCGCAGCGACGTCGGTCACCTGCGCCGCGGCGCCCGCGCCGACTACGCCGTCCTGGACGCCCCCTCGCACGTCCACCTCGCCTACCGCCCCGGCGTCCCCCTCATCGCCCGCACCCACCGCGCCACCCCCTGACGGCCGAGTACGCAGAAAGTCCGCCCGAAAGGGCCGAGTACGCAGATCATCTGCGTACTCGACTGCTGCGGGGGCGGGTCAGCGGGTGGCGAGGCCGGCGGCGGCCTCGAGGATGAGGAGGGCGGCCAGGCGGACGGTGCGAGCGTCCTCGGCGTCGGCGGTGGCGTCCACCTCGGCGATGTCGAGGGAGCGGACCAGCGGGGATGCGCCGGCCAGCCGCGCGAAGCGGCGCAGCTCCCACGCCGCGAGCCCGCCGGGCACCGAGGCCGGGCAGCCGGGGGCGACCGACCGGTCGCACACGTCGACGTCCAGGTCCACGTGCACCGGCCCGCCCGCCGCGCCCGCGACGGCGAGCGCCTCGGCCATCACGTCGTCGATCGGCCTCCGGTGCAGCTCGTCCCTGTGTACGACGGTGATGCCGTACTCGGCGGCGCGGCGGCTGTAGGCGGCCGAGTTCGCGAAGTCCGCGATGCCGACCTGGACGATGCGGCGGCCGTCGAGCCCCGCCTCCACGAGCCGCCGCACCGGCGAGCCGTTGGAGATGCCGTCGCGCAGGTCGTGGTGGGCGTCGAGCGTGATCAGCCCGGCGGTCGGCAGCTCGTCCCCGAAAGAACCGAGCGCCGCAGGCACGGTGAGGGAGTTGTCGCCGCCGACCGCGACCGTGACGCGGGAGGCGGCCGCGACAGCGCGCATCGCCTCCGTCGCCCGCGCCTCGCCCTCCGCGCCGTCCGGCTCCGCGACGTCCCCGGCGTCCGCGAAGCGCAGCGCCTCCACCTCGATCCCCGGCACGTGCGCCGAGTACCGGCGCAGGGCCTCCCGCACGGCCGCGGGCGTCGCGTGGGCGCCGGTCGGCGAGAGCGACGTGCGCCAGGTGGGGATGCCGAGCAGTGTCAGGTCGAGGCGCCCGGCCGCGGACGCCTCAGCGAGCGGCGGCCAGCCGCCCGCGCGCGGCCACAGGGGATCGACGGAGAGGCTCATACCGCGACGCTAGCAACGCGCCCCGCCCGCAGGCTCTCCATACCCGCCCCCACCGTCTGGCCCCCCAGACACTGGCCCGGTCCCTCGCGGTTCTACAGCTGCGTCCCGCCCGCGGGCGCCGTGAACACCGGCGGCTCCGGCTTCACCGGCGTATCGCCGTCGTCGCCGCGACCGTCCCCGTCGCCGCCGCCCTTCGCCGCCTTCCGCGCCTGGCGGCGCTCGCGCGCGCCCTCGACCAGGTTGTAGAGCGTCGGCAGCACGACCAGCGTGAGCACGGTCGACGAGATCAGCCCGCCGATGACCACGATCGCGAGCGGCTGCGAGATGAAGCCGCCGTGTCCGGTGAGGCCGATCGCCATCGGGGTGAGCGCGGCGATCGTCGCGAGCGCCGTCATCAGGATGGGCCGCAGACGACGGGAGGCCCCGTGCGCGACCGCGTCCGCGACCGAGAGCCCGCGCCGCCGGTACTGGTTGACCAGGTCGATGAGGACGATCGCGTTCGTCACGACGATGCCGATCAGCATCAGCACGCCGATCAGCGAGGCGACGCCGAGCGGGATGCCCGAGATCACCTGCAGCGCGATCGCGCCGGTCGCCGCGAACGGCACCGAGACCAGCAGCAGCAGCGGCTGACGCAGCGAGCGGAAGGTCGCGACCATCACGATGTAGACGATCAGGATGGCCGCCAGTAGCGCGAGCCCGAGCTGCGCGAACGCGTCCGACTGGCTGGACGAGACGCCGCCGATGGTCGCCGTCGCGCCCGACGGCAGGTCGGCGTCCTTGAGCGCCTTCGTGACCTCCTGGTTCGCGGTGGTGAGGTTGTCCGTCGCCGGGGTCGCCGTCACCGTCGAGGTGCGCAGCCCGCGCTCGGTGGTGACGGTCGCCGGTCCCTTCGCCTCCTGGACGGTCGCGAGCGTGTTCAGCGGCACGACGCCGCGCGCGGTCGGGATCGGCAGCTCGGAGAGCCCGGCGACCGTGGTCGGCGGGTTGTCCGACTGCAGGTAGATCTTCAGCGACGTGTTGTCGATCGCGACCGTCCCGACCTGGGTCGGCTGCATGGCCTGCGAGACCAGGGTGCCGACGGCGACCTCGCTGAGGCCCGCCTCCGCCGCCTTGGTCCTGTCCACGTCCACCGAGACGTACGGCAGCGACGCGCTGAGGTTGTCGGTCACCTGGCTGAGCGAGGACTGCTTCTTCAGCTCGGCGGTCACCGCGTCCGTCGCCGTCTGCAGGTCGGACTCGCTGCTCGCCGAGATGTCCACCTCGATGTCGTTCGACGCGCCGAACCCGCTCTGCGAGGAGACCTGGATGTCGCCCTGGCCGTCGATCGCGGCGAGCTCGTCCTGGATGGTGCTCTGCAGCTTCTCCTGGTCGGCGTCCGGGTCGGTGGTGATCGAGAACGTGGTGTTGCCGCCGCCGCCGGTGAACGCGTCGCGCAGCGACGACCCGCTGGAGCCGATCGAGACCTGGACGGTCTCGACCCCGTCGGTGTCGAGCAGCTTCTTCTCGACCACCTTCGCGGCGTCGTCCTTCGCCTGCAGGCTGGTGCCCGGCTCCAGGGTCTGGGTGACCGTGAGCGAGTTCTGGCCGCTGGCCCCGAGGAAGTTCGTCTTCATCAGCGGCACCAGGGCGATCGTCCCGATGAGGACGACAAGCGAGAGGATGACCGTGATCGCGGAGTGCTTGAGCGTCCACCGGATGATCGGCAGATATCCGCTCTGCAGCCGCGACGGGTGCTCCAGCTCGTCCTCGCCGGAGGCGGTCGCCTCGTCGATGGAGAGGTGGGCGGACGCGGCGTCGTGCTCGGCGCCCTCGTGCTTGCGCGGCTTCGGCGCGCGCAGGAACCAGTAGGCGAGCACCGGGACGATCGTGAGCGCGACCAGCAGCGACGACAGCAGTGCGATGGTCACGGTGAGCGCGAACGGCCGGAACAGCTCGCCCGTCACGTCGCCGACGAAGGCCAGCGGCAGGAAGACGGCGACCGTGGTGATCGTGGACGCGGTGATCGCGCCGGCGACCTCGCGCACGGCGCGCACGATGGTCACGGCGCGGTCGACGCCGGGCACCAGCTGTCTCTTGATGTTCTCGATGACCACGATGGAGTCGTCCACGACGCGGCCGATGGCGATGGTGAGCGCGCCGAGCGTGATGATGTTGAGCGTGTAGCCGGTCGCCCACATCACGACGAACGTGATGAGCACGCTGGTCGGGATGGAGATCGCGGTCACCAGGGTCGAGCGGACCGACAGCAGGAACACCAGGATGACGATGACGGCCATCAGCAGGCCGAGCAGGCCCTCCTGGGTGAGCGACTCGATCGACTGGGTGATGAACGGCGCCTGGTCGAAGACGACGGTGATCGTCGCGCCGTCGCCGAGCTTCTTCTCCAGGTCGGACACGATCGAGGTCACGCCGTGCGAGACCTCGACGGTGTTCGCGGACGGCAGCTTGGTGACGGCGATGGTGAGCGCCGGCTTGCCGTCGACGCGGGAGATGGAGGTGGTCGGGTCGTCGGTCTGCGCGACGGTGGCGACCTCGCCGATGGTGTGCGGCGTGACGACGGTGATCGCGGCGCCCGCCGCGCCTCCGGTCGTCGCGCCCGGCTGCGCGCCGGCACCGCCGGTCGCGGCACCCGCACCCGCGCCGCCGGTCGTGCCCGCACCGGCTCCCGCGCCGCCGCCCGCGGCCGTCGCGCTCGCGATGAGCGGCAGGCTCTTGATGTCGTCCACCGACTTCAGCTGCGAACCCGACTGGATGGTCAGCGTCTTGCCGTCCTCGGTGATCGAGCCGCCGGGGAGCAGCACGCCGTTCTGCTGCAGGGCGTCCTTGATGGACGACGTGCTGAGTCCCGCGGCCGCGAGCTTCTCCGCGTCCGGGGTGATCGTGATGCGCTGGCCGACGTTGCCGACGAGCTGCGCGTCGTTGACACCGTCCACCTGCTTGAGGTCGGGGAGCGCCAGCTTCGTGATGTCGTCCGCGAGCTTCCGCTGGTCCGCGTCGCTGCTGACCGCGAGCTGGATGACGGGGAGGTCGTCGATCGAGCCGGAGAGCACCTGCGGCTCGACGCCGTCCGGCAGCGTCGACTTGATGCGGTTGACCGCCTGGTCGATCTTCTGCTCTGCGGTGGCGAGGTCCGTGCCGTAGTGGAACTGCGCCGTGATGATCGACTGGTTCGTGCTGCTGACCGCGGTGGTCTTCTCGAGGTCGGGAACACCCTGGATCGCCGCCTCCACCGGGGTGCTCACGTCGTTGTTGACCACCTCGGGCGACGCGCCGGGGTAGCTGGAGAGCACCACGAGCTGCGGGAACGAGATCGACGGGATGAGCTCCTGCTTGAGGTTCGTCAGCGCGAGGCCTCCGAACACGGCGGCGACGATCGTGACCAGGGCGATCAGGGCGCGGTTCTTCATGCTGAGAACGGCGAGAAAATGCACGGAGTTTCCCCTCGGCGGGTGTGGACGCAGGTGACACGGCGACGGCGGCGCAGCGAAAGTATCTCACCGCAGCATGAGCGTGATCCTCATGCCCAGGTACCACTTAGCGGGTGGAGACGCGGGATGACCGGTGCGTCGGCCGCGCTCAGACCACGTTCGGCAGCGTCCCGGCCTCGAAGTACGGAGCGGGCTCGGTGGACGCGACGGCCCAGGCCAGCGACAGCGCCGCGAACGCGCGCTCCGTCTCGTCCACCGAGTAGGTGATCGGGATGCGCAGGAACCGCTCGAAGGCGCCGTCCAGCCCGAAGCGGGGGCCTGCCGCGATCAGCAGGCCGTGGTTGCGGGCGCCGAGCGCGAGCGCGGAGCTGACCGGCGCTCCGATCCCGATCCAGGCGGCGAGCCCGCCGTGCAGGCTGGGGACGCTCCACCCCGGGAAGGTGCTCGCGACGAGCCTGCGCACGGTCTCGCGGCCGTCCCGCAGCTGCGACCGGCGCTCTTCGAGGATCTCCGCGGTCTGCGGCAGCATCCGCGCGACCACCAGCTGCTCGATCATCGGGGTGCCGAGATCCGTCGCCGGCTTGGCCGCGATCAGCCGCTGGATGACGGGCCGGTCCGCGCGGATCCAGCCGATCCGCAGCCCTCCCCAGAGGCTCTTGCTCGCCGAGCCGATGAGGACGACCGGCGCGTCCCCCGCCGACCGCTCGGCGTAGGCGGCCAGCGGCAGGGGAGAGCCCGGCCGGTCGATGTCGAGTTCGGCCGTGGTCTCGTCGCCGACGACGATCGTCCCGTGCGCGGCCGCCGACGCGAGCAGGCGCTCGCGGGTGCCGGGCGACATGGATGCGCCGGTCGGGTTGTGGAAGTCCGGCATGACGTAGGCGAGCGCGGGGCTCGCGCGGCGGATGGTCTGCTCGATCGCCTCGGCGTCCCAGCCGTCCTCCTCCGCGCCGATCGCGTGCGGGCCGTCCTCCGGCGGCGTCACCGTCACCGGGACGAGGCGCGCGCCCGCGAGCCGCAGGGCCTCCGTCGCGTGCGGGTAGGTGGGCATCTCGATGAGGGCGCGGTCGCCCCTGGTCAGGAACGCGCGGGCGATGAGCGCGATCGCCTGCTGCGCGCCGACGGTCACGAGCACCTGCTCCGGGTCGGTCGGCAGCCCCCGCTCGCGGTAGCGCTCGGCGATCGCCTCGCGCAGGTGCGGCAGGCCGACCGGGTCGTAGCCGGAGTCCGGCAGGAAGTGCGGCAGCTCCTCGGCCGCGGCACGCGCGGCGGCCGGCAGGGATGCGGCCGCGGGCAGCGCCGCCTTCGTGAAGTCCAGCATCCCCTCCGAGGCGGCGGCCGGCAGCGCGAGCGCCGGTCCGGGCAGCCGGGCGACGCTCCCGGAGCCGCGCACGCTCTCCAGGAAGCCGGCGTCGCGCAGCTGCCGGTAGGCGGCGGATACGGTGGTCCGGCTCAGGTCGAGGCGCCCGGCGAGCTCGCGCTCGGCGGGCAGCCGGGTGCCGATCGGGATGCGCCCGTCCAGCACCAGGAGCCGCACGCGATCCGCGAGGGACTGGTAGGAGGGAGCGGCTCCGCGCCAGCTGCCGAGCAGCGTCTCGAGCGAGCGGGCGGTGAGGTGCGCGTCGGACATGCAAGCCACTCTATGTCGATTGGCATCTTGATGGAAGGCCAATCGGCCGATTGGATTGTCAGCATGTCCAGCCGCCTCCTTCTCCCCCGCCGCCTCGTGCAGCTGCTCATCGGCCTGTTCCTCTACGGGATGGCGATCGCGCTCATGATCCGCGCCGGCATCGGCGTCTCGCCGTGGGACGTGCTGGCGCAGGGCATCTCGCTGCACACCGGCATCGCGTTCGGCTGGGTCACCAACCTCGTCGGCCTCGCCGTGCTGGCGTTCTGGATCCCGCTGCGGCAGCGCCCCGGCCTCGGGACGGTGCTCAACGTGCTGCTGATCGGGCCGAGCGCGCAGTTCGGGCTGTGGGTCATCCCGCAGCAGACCGTGCTGTGGGCGCAGGTGCTGGTGTTCACCGCCGGGCTGCTGCTGCTCGCGGTCGCGAGCGGCCTCTACATCGGCGCCCGGCTCGGTCCCGGGCCGCGCGACGGCCTGATGACCGGCCTGAACGCCCGCACCGGCTGGCCGATCTGGGCGGTCCGCACCGGCATCGAGGTCACCGTGCTCGTGATCGGCTGGTTCCTCGGCGGCAACGTCGGGATCGGCACGCTCGCCGAGGCGCTGCTGATCGGGCCGCTGTGCGGCATCACCCTCCCCCTCTTCGCCATCCGGCTCCCGCGGACCGTCGCTGCGTCCGCCGAGCTGGAGGGCGAGCTCGAAGGCACGGCGGTGCAAGGCGCCGGCCTTCGGGACGAGCAGGATGCCGTCCGTTTCGACGTGCGTGACGGCATCCTGCTCGAGTCCGACGCGCGGACCCGTTCGCGCGCCGCCGACCGCGCCGACTCGCCGTTCGTGCGCGGCCCGCAGCCGGATCGCGGCCCCGCGGAGCCGCGCGCGCCGCGCCCCTCCCGCCTCATCGCCGCGCACTGGCTCGACGACCGCATCACCGGCCGCGCCGGCACCCTCCGCTCCTGACCCCACCCCAGCCGCCGAGTACGCAGAAACTGCGCCCGAAACAGCCGAGTACGCAGAGAATCTGCGTACTCGGCTGCTGCTAGAGGGAGGCGGCGTAGACGCGCAGGGCGTCGCGGACGAACGTGGCGCCCTCGGTGCCGCCGTAGTTGGCGGCGAAGCGCGGGTCGGCGACATACATGTCGCCGAGACCGGTCAGGTAAGCCGCGGGCGGACCGCCCTCGCCGTAGCCGGGGGTCGCCGGGATGTCGGCGAGCCACTCGGCGTGCCTGCGGGCCAGCGCCTGCGCCTCCTGGGAGTCCGGGGCGACGCCGCGCGCAGCCGCGTCCGTCCAGTCCGCCGCGAGGGCGCGCTGGCGCTGCTGCCAGGCCGTGCGCTCCTCCGCGCTCATCCCCCGCCACCAGCGGTCGGAGACGGCGTACGCCTCCTTCCCCCAGCGCTCCTCGACCTCGTCCTTGTACCGGGTGTGATCGAACCCGTCGAACATGTCCTCGGCCATGATCTGCTCTCCTTCCTCCATCGCGTGGATCGTCGACTCGACCGACGCGATCTGCCGCGCCAGCCTGTCCCGCTCCACGCGCAGCCACCGGAGGTGGTCGCGCAGGGCGGGCGCCGCATCCCGCTGGTCGTCGAGCACCCGGGCGATGGCCGGAAGGCCGAGCCCGAGGTCCCGCAGCAGCAGGATGCGCTGCAGCCGCACGAGGGCGTCGCGGTCGTAGTACCGGTAGCCGTTGGCCCCGATCCGTGCGGGCGGGAGCAGGCCGATGTCGTCGTAGTGACGCAGCGTCCTGCTCGTGGTCCCGGCGAGCCGGGCGATCTCCTGGATGCTCCAGTCGGCGGCCGTCTCGCTCACGTCCCGCTCCTCTCCCGTGGGTTGCGTTCACCACGGTAGATGTTGACGTTACGTCAAGGTCAACTCCGGCCGCTACGCTTTCCCGCGTGCGTGAGATCCGATCGACGACCGAGGTCGCCCCCGGCATCCTGTTCGTGGAGGGCCCCGCCTCCAACTGGACCGTCTTCCACGGCGGAGGGTCCGTGGAGCTGGTGGACTGCGGGTATCCCGCCGACCGGCCGCTCGTGGAGGCGTCCATCCGGCAGGCGGGTGCCGAGCCCGCGGCGCTGCGCCGCATCCTCATCACGCACGGGCACTCCGACCACCTCGGGGCGAGCCGCGAGCTCGCGGCCGACTCCGGGGCGCGAGTGCAGACCGCGGCGGACGAGCTGCCCAACGTGCGCCGCGAGGTGACCGAGCAGGTCACCGTCGCCGACCTGCTGCCCTCCGTCCTGAAGCGCGGCACCGTGCGCTGGGCGGTCGAGGCGATCCGCGCGGGCGGCCTCGGCGACGTCGGCGTGCCCGCGGCGACGGCGTTCGACGGCGACACGCTCGCGCTGAGCACCGGCCACCGACTGCAGGTCGTCGCGACACCGGGCCACACCTCCGGTCACGTCTGCTTCTTCGAGCCGGATGCCCGCGCGCTGATCACCGGCGACGCCGTGGTCACCGGCCACGCGTTGCTGCGCGACGCGGGAGAGCTGCAGCAGCTGCCCGCGTTCTTCCACCACGACGTGGACGGCGCCGAGCGCAGCGCGCGGTTGCTCGACCTCTGCGACGCCACCGCCGTCCTGCCCGGACACGGCCCGCTGCTGCGGCTCTAGCGCTTCGCCTTCGCCGGCACCTTCTTCTGCGCCGTCTCGCCCTGCGCGGGCACGGTCGGGCTCTGCGCGACCGGCGTCTGCCCGGTCGTCTCGCCGTTCGGGTCCTCCGGCTGGCCGATCGTGATCGGGGTCGGGTGGATGTGGATGCGCGAGTGCGCCTTCGACGCCGGTGCGAGCGGCCGACGCGCGACGGGGCGCACCGGCTCGCCGCGGCGGTCCTGGCCGGGCAGCGGACGCGAACGGCGGCCGTAGATCAGCGAGGACGAGTCCAGCAGCCACGGCACGAGCGCGACGGTCACTCCGTGGCAGAGCATGAGCTGCTTCGCGAGCCGGCGGGCGCGGTGGTTGTGCAGCAGCGTCTCCCACCAGTGGCCGACGATGTACTGCGGCAGGTAGACGGTGACGACCTCGGAGCCGTGCTCCTCGCGGCGGTGCTTGAGATACTTCACGAGCGGCACGCCGAAGTCGCGGTACGGCGACTCGATGATCGTGAGCGGAACGTGGATGTTCTGCTCCACCCACTGCCGCTGCAGCTTCTGCGTCGCCTCCTCCTCGATGGAGACGTGCACGGCCTCGATCGAGTCGTGGCGGGCGGCGATCGCGTAGTCGAGCGCCTTCAGCGCCGGCTTCTGCATCTTGCCGACCAGCACGATGGCGTGGTCGCCGATGCTGCCGAACGTGGTGGTCGGGTCGACCTCGATCTCCTTCTCCACGTCCCGGTAGTACCGGTTCACGCCGAGCATCAGGAACCACAGGATCGGCATGAAGATGAAGACGAGGTAGGCGCCGTGCGTGAACTTCGTGATCGTCACGACGATGAGCACGATGAAGGTCAGCGTCGCGCCGAACGCATTGATGCACAGCGAGCGGACGGTGCTCGACCGTTCCCGGCCGGTGAGGCCGCCGCCGCGCAGCAGCGTGATCCAGTGCTTGACCATGCCGGACTGGCCGAGCGTGAACGAGACGAAGACGCCGATGATGTACAGCTGGATCAGGTTGGTCAGGTTCGCCTGGTAGACGAGCAGCAGGGCGGTGGCGGCCAGCGCCAGCAGGATCATGCCGTTCGAGTAGACGAGGCGGTCGCCGCGGGTGTTCAGCGCCTTGGGCGCGTACGAGTCGCGGGCGAGGACGGAGCCGAGCAGCGGGAACCCGTTGAACGCCGTGTTCGCCGCGAGCAGCAGGACGACCGCGGTCGCCGCCTGCACGATGAAGAAGAAGACGGTGTTGTTGCCGAAGGTCGCCGCGGCGATCTGCGCGATGAGGGAGCGCTGCGGCTGCGTCGCGCACTGCGCCCAGCCCTGCAGGTCGCACGGATTCTCGGCGTAGTGCACGCCGCTGATCAGCGCGGTCGCGGTCAGGCCGATGAACAGCACGATCGCGATGCCGCCCATCATGCCCAGCGTGATCCTGGCGTTGCGGATCTTCGGGGTGCGGAAGGCGGGCACGCCGTTCGCCACCGCCTCCACGCCGGTCAGGGCGGAACAGCCGCTGGAGAACGCACGCAGCAGCAGGAGCACCATCGCCGCCTGGGTGAGACTCGACGCGTGCACCGTGTAGCTCGCGGACTCGGCGACCGGCGCATCCCCGAACACGGTCCGCACGAGGGCCGTGACGACCATCACGAAGATGCTGCCGATGAAGATGTAGGTGGGCAGCGCGAACGCCTTGCTCGACTCCCGGACGCCGCGCAGGTTCACCGCCGCCAGGATCACGACGCAGAGCACCGCGAGCTCCACCCGCCAGGGCGAGAGGAACGGCAGCGCCGAGATGATGTTGTCCACGCCGGAGGCGACGGACACCGCGACGGTGAGCACGTAGTCCACCAGCAGGGCGGAGGCGACGACCAGGCCGGCCTTCTCGCCGAGGTTCTTGTGCGCCACCTCGTAGTCGCCGCCGCCGGACGGGTACGCCTTCACCAGCTGGCGGTAGCTGAGGACGACGGTCACCAGCAGCACGACGACGGCCGCTGCGACCCACGGGGCGAAGGTCAGGAACGCCAGGCCGCCCAGCAGCAGGATCATCAGGAGTTCCTGCGGGGCGTACGCGACGCTGGAGAGTGCGTCCGAGGCGAAGATGGGTAGGGCGAGGTGCTTCGGGAGTAGCTGTCCTTCGAGTTTCTCACTCGGAAGCGGGTCGCCGATCAACCACCGCTTCGGGGATCTCCCCTCAGTTGTCACGAGGGACGAGAATACTCGCTGCCAATTGACTGTCAAGTCGGCGCGTCGGCACGTCGTCCACGAGTGATTCTGGCAACACTGGTGGCCGCACTCCCGACCGCTCCACCGCCGCGGAATCCCGCGGCGGAAGGCCCGTGAGGGGCCTCACTGGGAGTGAGATGAGCATGGCCTGAGTCTTTCTTCAGTGGCGCGGAAACCGCCGCTCACCTGGGGGTCAGCGGCGGTCCAGCGTCTGGATGACGAGCCGGCGCACGCGCGTCAGCTCGTCCGTGATCAGGGGGACGATGTCCGCGGGAAGCGCGCCGCGCGCGGCACGGTGACGCAGCTCCGTCCTGAGCTCCTGCCGGAAGTCGTTGATAGCGAGCTCGGCCTCGCGCGCGGCGGTGTTCGCGGCGGCGCGGGCGTCCCGTGCCGCGTCCTTGACCTCCTGGCGCGGGTCCACCTTCGATGCGGTCCGCTTGGCCTCGCGCGCGGCCGAGGCGAGCTCGGCGCGCAGGGTGCGCATGGCGTCGTCGACGCCGGCGCGCACCTCGTCCGCGAGCCGGCGGACCGAGTCGGTGACCTCGTCCTCGATCGCGTCGAGCTCGTGCTCGCGCGCGGCGAGCTCCGCACGGCCGGCATCCGTGATCGTGTAGACGGTCTTCCTGCCGTCGACCGTCTTGACGACGAGGCCCTCCTCCTCGAGCTTCGCGAGCCGCGGATAGATGGTGCCAGCGCTCGGGGTGTAGGTGCCTCCGAACCGGTCGCTGAGGGCCTGGATCAGCTCGTAGCCGTGCATGGGCCGCTCGGCGAGCAGGCTGAGCAGGTACAGCCGGAGGCTGCCGTGGCCGAAGACGGGACTCACGCCGACGCCTCCGATGTGTTCGCCGCGGCGCTGCGCAGCACGGACACGTTGCCGGAGACCGAATTGACGCTGATGTCCACCCAGGAGCCGTCGAGGCTGCCCGTGGTGTCCGCGTACGCGCGGCCCGGCGAGCCGATCACGATGACGCCGTCCAGCTGCATCCGGCCGGAGACCGTGTTGATGCGATAGCGCGCGCCGACCGCCTCGGTGATGCGGATCGTGGAGTCGCCGGAGACCGTGTTGATCTGGATCTCGTCCGGCGTCCCCGTCAGGTCGAGCAGGACGTCGCCGGAGACGCCGTCGACGCTGAACCGGGGGATGTCACCCGCGGCAGTCACGTCGCCCGAGACGGTGTGCGCGTTGATGCGGCCGGTGTGGTCGCGGACCGAGAGCTCGCCGCTGACCGAGTTCAGCTCGATGTCGCCCGTCAGCCCGTCGACGACGACGTCGCCCGAGACGGTGCTGAGGCGGGCGTCGGTGCTGAGGCC
Source organism: Leifsonia sp. (assembly GCF_051955155.1). Taxonomy (NCBI): domain Bacteria; kingdom Bacillati; phylum Actinomycetota; class Actinomycetes; order Micrococcales; family Microbacteriaceae; genus Leifsonia; species Leifsonia sp. The sequence goes on along the minus strand of NZ_JBQCGZ010000179.1, from coordinate 54,744 downwards.
GGAGATCAGGGCGCCGGCGGAGACGACGCCGAACTTGAGCGCGACATCCCGCGGCACCAGCAGGCTGATGTCGGCGCGGGCGCTGGACTTCATCGAACGGAACACCTCGATGAAGTTGTCCCAGCGCAGCTGCGGGTGGTCGATCTCCAGGCGGTCCCCGTCGATCGTGATCTTGAGGTCGCGTCCGTTGACCGAGTGCACCTCGACGCGCGCGCCCGGCTCGTCGTGCCCGATGATGTCGACCTGTCCGCCGAGCAGCCCGACCTTGAGCGAACGGACGACCTCGAGGTCGATGGTCCGGCTCTCCCCGGGCTGGATCAGCCACTTCTCCTGTGCCATGTCTGGCTCCTCACGTGTGCGAATTCACGATATATCGCGATTGAACGAGACTCACGATATATCGCGTCTTCCGGCGTCGCAACCCCCTCGAGCATTTCTCAGGGTCGCCTCAGGGTCCTCCCTGACCCGGCGACTGCGAACCCGCGTAACGAGTGCGCCGCGGCGCGCGGGCGCAGACGGTACGCGGCGCAGCAGTCGTCAGCGGCGCAGCCAGGGCTGGAGCAGACGGGTGACGAAGGGGAGGAGGACGTAGGTCATCGTCGGTGTGAGGCACAGGGTGGTGATCAGCACGGTGGCGAGCGGCCAGAGCTGGTGCCAGCCGGGGATGAGCCAGCCGGTCAGCGAGGTGAAGAGGAGGGAGAGCGGGAAGAACCCGAGCCAGATCGTGACCGCCTGCTTCCAGCGCGGCGGGGCGGCGACCTCGCCGGGCTGCGGCGCGTCGAACCAGCCCTCGATGCCGGTGCGGCGGTCGACGCGGGAGACCTCCACCAGCTCGCGACCCTCGTACAGCCAGTCCGCGCGGTCGTCCGACGCCTCCCAGGCGTCGAGCGTCGCCTCGTCGGCGAACCGGTAGAGCATGTGCCACTCGTCCGAGTCGGCATGGGCGCGGACCCAGCCGGAGCCGAGGAAGCCCGGGTAGGTGTTCGCGAGGTTCACGCCGGCCTGGACCCAGTGCGTGACCTCGGGGAGCCGCGCGCGGTCGACGCGCCGGGTGATGGAGACGGTGACCGGTTGAGGGGGTGCGGCGGCGCCGGGAGCGGCGGAGGCGGGCGCGGGTGCGGGGCCGGGACGCAGGGATGGCGCGTCCGGAAGCGGCTCTTGTGGAGTCATTCCCTTATTCTCACCGCCGCGCATTACGCCCACGTTTCGCGCCAAGACGGCGACCGTCCCCGCCCGGTACGACCGTCCCCGCTCGAGCAGCCCCGCGATGCACCGAACGGGCACAGGCGCGGGAACGGGGTCAGCGGGACGGGGTGAGCGGGGCGCCGTCGCGCACCACGAGGTGCGGGACGACGAGGCGGTGCCGCGCGTCGCCGACGCCGGCACCGGGCTGCACGCGGCCGCCGTGCGCGCCGGTCAGCAGGTCGAGCACGCCCGCCGCGACCTCGTCGAGCGGCTGCTCGACGCTCGAGATGCCGAGCGACGCGGCGACCGGCGTGTCGTCGTAGCCGATCACCGACAGCCGTCCCGCCGCGGCCGTCAGGGCGCCGAGCGCGAGCGAGTCGGACACGCAGACCACCGCATCCACGGCTCCGCCGCACCGCGCCGACAGGCGGCGCATCGCGTCGGCGCCCGGCGTGACGCCGTCCTCCGCCTCCTCCTGGAGCGCGGCGAGCTCGTCCTCCGGCACCGTCCCCGCTGCCCGCATCGCCTCCAGCCAGCCGGCCCTGCGGTCGTCGCCCGTGCCGGAGCCCGCCGGCCAGCCGAGGAAGCCGATGCGCTCGCGGCCGGTCGCGAGCAGGTGCTCGGTCGCCGCGCGCAGGCCCGCCCTGCCGTCCACATCCACCCAGAGGTGCTCGGGATCGGCCATGTCGTCGATCCCCCACGGCCGGCCGAACGTCACGAACGACTGCCCGTGCTCGATCAGCCACTCGGTCCTCGGGTCGCCGTGGAAGGTCGAGGTGAGCACGAACGCGTCGACGTCCGCGGCGTCGGAGAGCCGCCGGAACTGCTCGATCTCGTCCTCGGGATCGCGCGCAGTGAACAGCAGGACCCGCAGGCCCAGCGCGTCCGCCTGCTCCGTGAGCGCGTGCAGGAAGCGGTCGAGGACGCTGCCGGAGATGCCGTCCCTGGTGAGCGGGTCGAGCCGGATGCCGATGGTGGAGCTCTTCTGGGTGCGCAGGCGCCGGGCGGACGCGTGCGGGCGGTACCCGAGCGACCGGATGGCCGCCTCGACGCGCTCGCGCGTCTCCGGGCGGACGATGCCGGGGGAGTTGAGGACATTGGAGACGGTCTGCCGCGAGACCCCGGCGGCGACGGCGACGTCGCTGACGGTCGGTTGCGCCCCCATCCCCGCTCCTCTCCGGTGTCGCGTCCCTCACCCTATCGCCAGCGCGCTTGACACTTTCGAAAGGCCGTGGATATGGTGACACCATCCCGATTTGATCGTTCAAAGCGACTGTAACACGTGGCGAATTTGATCGATCAAAGGAGTTGGGATGCTCGAAAGGTACCGGACCAGAGGAGGTCGGATGCGCGCTACGACGCGGAGCGTCCCCTCCATCGCCGATCCCGGGCACCCGGGCGACGCTCCCAGCGCGGCGCACCATCCTCCACTGGCTCGAGTGCCAGCGGGATTCTCCACGACTTCGCCGACCCATCACGCGCGGACCCGTACCTTTCGGGCACGCTCACACCAAGGAGAGAAACACATGCGCAAAACCACATCCCGTTGGCTCGCGAGCGGCGCCGTCGCCGCCGCGGCCGCGCTCGCACTCACGGCCTGCGGCTCCGGCTTCAGCGGAGGCAGCAGTGACGGCGACACCGGCAAGCTGACCTCGTCCGACAAGGCACTGACGGTCATGATCGGCTCGTCGGGCGACGCCGAGACCAACGCGGTCAAGTCGGCCGTCGCCGACTGGTCGAAGAGCTCGGGCACCAAGGCCAGCGTCGTCGCGGCCACCGACCTCAACCAGCAGCTCTCGCAGGGCTTCGCGGCGAAGAAGCCGGCCGACGTCTTCTACCTGTCGACCGACGCCCTCGCCGGCTTCGCCTCCAACGGCTCGCTGCTCGCCTACGGCGACAAGCTCAGCAACAAGAGCGACTTCTACCCGAGCCTGGTGAAGTCGTTCACCTACGACGGCCAGTTCTACTGCGCGCCGAAGGACTTCTCGACGCTGCAGCTGATCATCAACACCGACATGTGGAAGGCGGCCGGCCTCACCGACTCGGACATCCCGAAGACGTGGGACCAGCTCGAGGCCGTCTCGAAGAAGCTGACCACCGGCGGCCATGTCGGCCTCGGCATCGGCGGCGAGTACGCCCGCGTCGGCTCCTTCATGGTGCAGGCCGGCGGCAACCTGATGAACGAGGACAGCACCAAGGCGACGGCGAACAGCGACGCCAACGTCCAGGCGCTCGACTTCGTCAAGAAGATGCTGAACGGCGGCGAGCTCAAGTACGCCAAGGACCTCGGCGCGGGCTGGGGCGGCGAGGCGTTCGGCAAGGGCCTCGCGGCGATGACGATCGAGGGCAACTGGATCACCGGTGGCCTGAAGTCGGACTTCCCGAACGTCAAGTACAAGGTCGCCGAGCTCCCGGCCGGCCCCGCCGGTCAGGGCACGCTGCAGTTCACCAACTGCTGGGGCATCGCCGCCGACAGCCCCAACCAGGCAGCGGCCCTCAAGCTCGTCGAGCAGCTGACCAGCAAGGACTCGCAGCTCGCGTTCTCCAAGGCGTTCGGCCCGATGCCGTCCATCAAGTCCGCCGCTGACGAGTGGAAGTCGGCCAACCCCGACCTGGTGCCGTTCCTGAGCGCCGCCGACTACGCCAAGGGCGTTCCGACCGCCAAGGGTGCCGCCGACGTCGTGACCGACTTCAACAGCAAGCTCGAGACGCTGAAGACCGGTGACCCGAAGGCCATCCTCGACGCCACCCAGAAGAACCTCGAAGCTCTTCTGAAGTAAGGAACAGGATCACACCATGTCGCAAGCCACGAGTCGGTCTCGCCGTTCCGGAATCCGGCGCGGCGAGGCCGCCTCGGGGTGGTTGTTCACCGCCCCGGTCATCCTGCTGATCGGCGTCTTCCTCGTCGTCCCCGTCCTGATGGCGCTCTGGGTCAGCTTCTCCGACTGGGGAGGCCGGGGCAGCCCCTTCGGCTCCGACGTGAACTTCGTCGGCCTCAAGAACTACGCTGCGCTGCTGGGCGGCGGCGGCCTCGCCGAGCAGGACTTCGGCATGTCGCTCAAGAACAACGCCTGGTACGTCGTGCTGGTGGTCCCGGTCCAGACCGCGATCGCCCTCCTGCTCGCCGTTCTCGTGAACCGGGCGATCCTCCGCGGCCGCGGCTTCTTCCGCACCGCCTTCTACTTCCCGTCGGTCACCAGCTCGGTCGCGATCACGGTGCTCTGGCTGTTCCTGTTCAGCACGAGCGGCGCGGTCAACAAGGTGCTGGCCTGGTTCGGCATCAACGGGCCGAACTGGTTCAACGACCCCTCGGGCATCATCCACAACCTCCTGGCGGCCTTCGGCATCACCACCGGGCCGGCAGCCCTCACCCAGAACACGCTGCTCGGCGTGTCCTGGTGGGACTGGCTGGGCGGTCCGTCCGTCGCCATGAGCGCGTACATCATCATGGCCGTCTTCACCACGAGCGGGACGTTCATGCTCCTCTTCATCGCCGCCCTGCAGAACCTCGGCGGCGACGTCACCGAGGCGGCGATGATGGACGGCGCCAACGGCTGGCAGCGGTTCTGGCGGATCACCCTCCCCCAGCTGCGCCCGACGCTCTTCACCGTGCTGACGCTCGGCCTGATCGGCTGCTGGCAGGTCTGCGATCAGATCTACACCGGCGGCAGGGGCGCTCCGGGCAAGACGACGCTCACCCCGGCGTACCTCTCTTATCAGACCTCGTTCGTGAACCAGGAGTGGGGACAGGGCGCCGCGATCGCGTTCATCCTGTTCGTCATCATCGTGCTGTTCACGATCTTCCAGCGCTGGGTGCTCCGTGAGCGCACGGTCTCGGCGCGCAGGATGCGCCCGTACCAGGCGGCCATCGCCGCCTCCACGGCGTCCACCGCGCCGACGACGCCCACCGCAGCCTCCGACACCTCCGACTCCGCCACGAAGGGAGGCGTCCGATGACCACGACGACACCCGCCGTCAGCCCCGCCGCACCGGCGGCCTCGCCGGCGACCGCCGCGCGCACGCAGCGGCCGCGCCGCCGCTCGACCGGCACGGTCGTCGCCACGTCGATCACGTACGCGATCCTGGTCGTGCTCGCGATCGTCTACATCATGCCGTTCCTCATCCAGGTCGCGACATCGTTCAAGACCGACGCCGATGCGACGGCCAACCCGGTCTCGCTGATCCCCCAGGTGTGGACGACGGCGGCCTACACGAAGCTGTTCGTGAACTCCGACTTCCCCATCTGGTTCATGAACTCCGCGATCGTCACCGTGTTCGTCACGCTCGGCCGGGTGTTCTTCAACTCGCTGGCCGGCTACGCGCTCGCCCGGCTGCACTTCCGCGGGCGCGGGATCGTCTTCGCCGCCTTGGTCGCCGTCATGTCGGTGCCGATGGTCGTGCTCCTGATCCCGAAGTTCCTCGTGATCAACCAGCTCGGCATGTACGACTCGTACACCGGCATGATCCTGCCGCTGCTGACCGATGCAGCGGGCGTGTTCATCATGAAGGGCTTCTTCGAGTCCATCCCGGCGAGCGTCGAGGAGCAGGCACGGATCGACGGCGCGGGCACGTTCCGGGTGTTCTGGTCGATCGTGCTGCCGATGGCGCGTCCCGCGCTCATCACGATCATCATCCTGTCCTTCCAGGGATCGTGGAACGAGCTGGCGCACTTCATCGTCTCCACGCAGGACCCGGCGCTGACCACGCTGACCAAGGGCGTCGCCGGCCTGGCGAGCGGGCAGCTCAGCCAGGGCAGCCAGTACCCGCTCAAGCTCGCCGCCGCGGCGATCATGACCATCCCGGTCGCCGTGCTGTTCTTCATCTTCCAGCGCCGGATCATGAACTCGAGCGAGGGCGCGGTGAAGGAGTGACCGCCGTCCAGCCCACCATCCTCGCCACCTGCGGAGGCCTCACCGGCGGCGCGTGGACCGACTCCGCGTACGGCCCTCTGCTGCACCACGCCATCGAGCTGGCGCGCGTCGAGGGACGCGCTCCCCGGGTCACGCACATCAACACGGCCGGCGGCGATCAGCGGCACATCGAGGGCGCGGAGCTGGAGGCGGCCCGCGCGGCGGGCGTGAACGCGACGCACCTGCGGCTGTTCCCGCACCCGAACCTGGAGGACATGCGCGCGCACCTGCTCGCCCAGGACGTCGTCTGGGTGAGCGGCGGCAGCCTCGCCAACCTGCTCGCCCTCTGGCGGCTGCACGGCCTGGACCACCTGCTCGCCGAGGCCTGGCGCTCCGGCGTCGTACTCGCGGGCGGGTCGGCCGGCGCCGTGTGCTGGCACGAGGGCGGCACGACCGCGTCGTTCGGGCCGGGCATCGCCCCGCTCGCCGACGGGCTCGGCCTCGTCCCCGGTTCGCTCGCCGTGCACTACGACTCCGACCCGAACCGGCGGCCCGCGCACCAGAGCGCCGTCGGCGCCGGCGTGCTGCCGGACGGCTACGCCCTCGACGAGGGCGTCGGGCTCGTCTACCGCGGCACCGACGTCGTCGACGTGATCGCCGAGCGCCCGGGCGTCTCCGCGTGGCGCGTGCGCCGCACGGCCGACGGCGGCGTCGAGGAGACCCGCATCGTCCCGCGCGTGCTCGGCACCCCGACCGCCGACGCACCCGACCTCTCCCCCACATCCACCGCCCGAAACCAGATCGAGGAGGCGCGAACGCCCCGATGACCCAGCCGCTCCAACCCCTGCTCCACGACAGCATCGTCGTCCTGACCGCGCCCAGCCAGGCGTGGTCCGCCGCCGACGGCACCGTGGACGGACACGGGATCCACGGGTTCTACAACTCCGACCTGCGCGTCCTCGACCGCATCGTCCTGCGCGTCGGCGGCGAGCTGCCCGAGCACATCGCGACGGCGACTCCGGATGCCGCGACGGCGGTGTTCACGTCCCTCGCCCGCCGGATCGACGACGCGACGGCCGACCCGCGGGTGCGCGTCGAGCGGACGCGCCGCGTCGTCGCCGGGGAGCTGCGCGAGACGGTGGTGGTGCGCAACGCTCTGTCCACTCCGCTGAGCACGACCGTGTCCGTGGACGTGCGGGCCGACTTCAGCCCGATGCAGGTGATCAAGGCCGGGCTGACCGGCGCCGAGCACCCGGTGACGGTGACGGCGACCGAGGCGGGCCTCGCGCTCGCCTCGGGTCCCGTGACGGCGCGGCTGGTCGCCGACGGCGCCGAGATCGCCGTGGACGTCGCCCGGAGCGTCCTCACCTGGGACGTCCACATCCCCGCTCGCGGCTCGGTCGAGGTCGGCTGGACCGCGACGGTCGACGACCCGACGGCCGTGGTGTCGGGCGCCGCGCCGTCCGCCGAGTGGGCGGAGTTCGCCGCCGCGACGGGCGACTCACGTCTCGCGGCCTGGCTGCAGACGGCGATCGCCGACCTGCAGGGGCTGCGGATGTCCACCTCCGAGCGCCCGGACGAGGTGTTCCTCGCCGCCGGCGCGCCCTGGTTCTTCACCCTGTTCGGCCGCGACTCGCTCTGGGCCGCACGGATGCTGCTGCCGCTCGGCACCGAGCTCGCCGCGTCGACCCTGCGCATCCTCGCCCACTTCCAGGGCACCCGCTCCGTGGCGGAGACCGCCGAGCAGCCGGGCAAGATCATGCACGAGCTCCGCCCCGCCGCGCTCACCATCCCCGGCGAGGGTGTCGTGCTCCCGCCGCTCTACTACGGCACCGTCGACGCGACCGCGCTCTGGGTGATGCTCCTGCACGATGCCTGGAAGTGGGGTATGCCGGAGGCCGAGGTCGAGGCGCTGCTCCCGCACCTGGAGGCGGCCCTCGCGTGGATGCGGGACTACGGCGACACCGACGGCGACGGGTTCCTGGAGTACGTCGACACCACGGGGCACGGGCTCGCCAACCAGGGCTGGAAGGACTCCGGCGACTCCATCCAGTGGAGGGACGGCACGCTCGCAGAGGGCCCGATCGCGCTGTGCGAGGTACAGGGCTACGCCTACGAGGCCGCGGTCGGCGGCGCCGAGCTGCTCGCCGCGTTCGGCCGGCAGGGCGCGGACGAGTGGCGCGCCTGGGCGGCGGACCTCAAGGCCCGGTTCGCCGAGGCCTTCTGGATCGACGATCCGGTGGGCGCGTACCCCGCCGTCGCCCTGGACGCCGCGGGACGCAAGGTGGACACGGTCACCAGCAACATCGGGCACCTGCTCGGAACGGGCATCCTCACCGCGGAGCAGTCCGCGCTGATCGCGCGGCGGCTGGCGTCGCCGGAGCTCTCCTCCGGCTACGGGCTGCGCACGATGTCCACCGACGCCGGCGGCTTCTGGCCGCTGAGCTACCACGGCGGCTCGGTGTGGGCGCACGATACCGCCATCGCCGTCGCCGGCCTCGCCAAGGACGGCCACACCGCGGAGGCGGACGCGCTGGCGGACGGGCTGCTCGCCGCGGCCGCGGGCTTCGGCTACCGCATGCCGGAGCTGCACTCCGGCGACAGCGCCGCGGACACGGCGACGCCGGTCCCCTACCCGGCAGCGTGCCGGCCGCAGGCCTGGTCGGCCGCCGCCGCGGTGGCCGTCCTCTCGGCACGGCTCGGCCTGCGAGCCGACGCGCAGCGGGGCACGCTCGAGGTGAGCCCCAGCGACGGCGCCGGACGCATCCACGTCGACGGCATCCGCTTCGCCGGCGCGTCCAGGACGATCGAGGCCGGCTGACCGCCGCCCCGCACCTGCTCCTCGCCCCATCGAGGAGCACGAGGACGCCCCCATCCGCCAGCGGACGGGGGCGTTTTCGTTGCCCTAAGCGCTGGACGTCAGAGCTGGGCGACGACCTGGCGCGCGATCACGCGGCCGGCCCGGTTCGCACCGATCGTGCTCGCCTGCGGGCCGTAGCCGGCCAGGAAGATCCGCGGGTCCTGCCAGGACGCCCCGGACGCGACGGTCAGCCCGCCCGCCTTCTCGCGCAGCCGCAGCGGCGCCAGGTGCCGCAGCTCCGGCCGGAACCCGGTGGCCCAGATGATCGCGTCCGCCCGGGTGAACGAGCCGTCCTCCCAGCGCACGCCGTCCGGCTCGACACGGGAGAACATCGGGCGCTCCACCAGCAGACCGCGGTCGATGCCGGCCGCGATGCGCCGGGTGCGCGGGACGCCGGTCCCGGAGACGATGCTCGGCAGCGCCGCGCCGGCACGCGCGGCGGCGTCCTGCTGCGCGACCGCGGCGACACCGCCCTCGATCGTCAGCTCCGACTCGTCGCGGAAGTCCACCGGCCGCCTGGTCGCCCAGGTCAGGGCGGACGCGACACCCTCCAGCTCCAGCAGGAAGCCGATCGCGCTGGTGCCGCCGCCGACCACCACGACGTCCTGACCGGCGAATTCCTCCGCCGACACATAGTGGGAGGTGTGTACGTGCCGGCCGCGGAATCCATCCATCCCCGGGTACCACGGGATGAACGGCGCACCCCAGGTGCCCGACGCGTTGACGACGACGCGCGTGCGCGTCTCCCCCTCGCTGTGCGCGACGACGAGGTCCGCCCCGCGGTCGAAGACGCGGTGCACGCTGATCGGCCGGCGCACGTCCAGCCCGTAGTGGTCCTCGTAGCGGCGGTAGTAGCCGGCGACGATGTCCTTGGCCGGGAGTAGGCGATCGGCGGTCTCGAAGCTGAGCCCCAGCTCGGCCATCCCCGGCAGGTCGGTCACGTGGTGGGCGCTGCCGAGGCGCAGCGCGTCCCAGCGGTGCTGCCACGCCCCGCCGGTGCCGGGACCCCGGTCGTAGATCACGAAATCGGAGCCGGGGGCGAGCTCGAAACGGCGCAGGTAATAGGCGACTGCGAGGCCCGCCTGGCCGGCGCCGACGATCACCACCTGGGTGTCGTTCACTGCTGCGGTCACGCGCTCATTCCATCATTTCTCGCTGTGGGCGAACTCCAGGCTCACGAGGGCCTGCATGCTAAACTCGATGCTAGTTTTCATCATTCTGTTCGATTCCCGGTAGCCATCCCCGGGACGGGACCAAAAGGGGGTCACGCATGGGGCGCGGCCGTCAGAAGGCAAAGCACACCAAGATCGCTCGACAGTTGAAGTCGTTCAGCCCCGACGTCAACTACGACGCGCTCGAGCGTGAGCTCACCGGACATTCCCACCACGAAGACGACCAGTACGCCGCGTGGGCCGACTACGAGCCCGAGGGCGACTACGGCGGCTACGACGCCGAAGACGACGGCTTCGAGGGTACCGAGCCCGAGACCCCCAAGCGCCGCGCCTGACCGAAGCGCGCGAAGCGCCCCTGCGGGATTCCTCCCGCGGCATATGGACGGCCCAGACCGGGCCTTCTCGGAGCGGGCCCGCTCAGAGCCAGCCCTGACGCGTCGCGATCGCGACCGCCTCCGACCGGTTCCGCGCGCCCGTCTTGCCGATCGCGCTGGACAGGTGGTTGCGCACCGTGCCGTCGCTCAGGTGCAGCCGGCGCGCGATGTCCGTGATGGTGCCTCCCGCACCCGCGACCGCGAGCACCTCCGCCTCGCGGACCGTCAGCGGTGAGGCGCCGGACGCGAGCGACTCCGCGGCGAGCGCCGGGTCCACCACGCGCAGCCCCGAGGCGACCCGCCGCACCGCGTCGGCAAGCTGCCCGGAGGGCGTGTCCTTGACGATGAAGCCGGACGCCCCCGCCTCCATCGCCCTGCGCAGGTAGCCGGGCCGGCCGAACGTCGTCACGATCAGCGAGCGGCAGGACGGCAGCTCCGCCGCGAGCCTGGCCGCCACCTGGATACCGTCGAGGCCGGGCATCTCCACGTCGAGCAGCGCGACGTCGGCGGCCGACGCACGCGCCGCATCCAGCACCTCGTCGCCGCGGCCCACCTGGGCGACCACCTCCAGGTCGCGCTCCAGCTCCAGCAGCGCGGCCAGGGCGCCGCGCACGAGCGCCTGGTCGTCGGCGAGCAGCAGGCGGATGGTCACGCGGTCCTCCGTACGGTCAGCAGGGTCCCGCCGCGCGGTCCCCGGTCGATGCTCACGGTCGCGCCGGAGGCCTCCGCGCGAGCGGTGAGCCCGGCGATGCCGCTGCCCTGCCGCTCGACACCGGCCGCGCCGACGGGCGCCTGGCCGGCGGCGGCGGGTCCGCGGCCGTCGTCCTCGATCTCCAGGCTGTCCGGCCCGACCCGCACCCAGCAGTTCTGCGAGCGGGAGTGCCGGATCACGTTCGTCACGCCCTCGCGCAGCACCCAGCCGAACAGCTCGCGCAGATCGGGGGCCACCTCCTCGCCGTTGCGCGGCAGGTGCGCCTGGATGTCGGCGGCGGCGAGCCCGGCCTGGGCGGCGGCCAGCTCGGTGGACAGGCTCATCTCCCGGTAGCCGGCGACGGCGGCGCGCAGGTCGGCCAGCGCGGAGCGGGTCAGGCGTTCGATGTCGGCGAGCTCCTCCTCCGCCCGTGCGGGATCCGACGGGATGAGGCGGCGCGCCAGCTCCGACTTCACCGTGACGACGGTGAGTGAGTGCCCGAGCACGTCGTGCATGTCGCGCGAGAACCGGGCGCGCTCCTCCACCACGGCGAGCCGGGCGATCTCGCCCTGCGCGTTCCGCAGCCGGCGGAGCGCATCGATCTGGCGGGCGAAGGCGCTCATCATCACGCCGATGGAGACCGTGATGAGCGCGATGTACCAGTCGTCCTCGAACGTCCCGGCCAGCACGAAGATCAGCAGCTGGAGGGCGCCGAGCCCCAGGATGATCCCGGTGGCGAGCGCGAAACGCGCGATCACCATCCCGACGACGCAGGCGACGTACACCCATGTCCAGCAGGCGGCGATCCCGATGAACGGCACGAGCGCGAGCGTCAGCGCGAAGTAGCAGGCGGTGCCGATCAGCCGCACGCGCTCGCCCTCCCACCAGAGCAGCGGAGGGAGGGCGAGGAACGCCGCGTAGACGACGGCGAGCAGCGCCGTCGCGGCCAGCTTGGTGGCGAGGTCGCCATCCGATGCCCAGAGCGAGCCGAGCACCGAGATCTGGTACAGCAGGCCGATCAGCGCGCCCGGATACCAGCGGAACGCGGCCGGGTGGCGGAGCCGGGCCCAGACACCGGCCGGCCGCCGGTCATCGACGTCGCGCGAGAACACGTCCCTACCCTATGGGCCGGTCAGCCGCGGGCGGCGTCGCGCCGGTAGCGCCACACGATCAGGGCGCCCAGGGCGAGGCTCCAGGCGACGAGCACCAGCGCCGGTGTGAGCGCATCGCCGCTCTGCAGGGCGCCAAGCTGGCCGACCCGGTTCAGCCAGTAGGACGGCACCGCCTGCGCGACGCTCGCGACCCACGCCGGGAAGATCTGGAGCGGGATCCACAGGCCGCCGAGCACCGCCATCCCCATGAACACCGCCATGAACAGCGGCTGGGCGAACTCCGGCTTGGCCAGCTGGCCGATCAGGATGCCGAGCAGGGCGAACGGGACGACGCCGCACCAGATGCCGAGGCAGGCGAGCAGCCAGCTCGTCACCGGCAGGGCCGGGTGGTACAGCGCCATCGAGACCGCGACGATCACCAGGATGCTGAAAAGGGCGAGTGCGAGCGCGGCGACGACCTTGGACACCAGGTACCCGGTCCCGGTGAGCGGGGTGATCCGCAGCTGCCGGTTCCAGCCGAGCGAGCGCTCGGTGACGATGCCGAACGCCTGCGAGAGGGCGGCCATCATCCCGCCGTACGCGGCGACCTGGATGGTCGTCACGACGATCCACGGCAGGTGCGTGACCGGGTCCACCTGGCCGCTGCCGCCGAACGTGCCGCCGAAGGCGAGCAGCATGACGAGGGGGACGGCGAGCGTGAACACCATCGCCCGCATGTTCTTCAGCTGACGCAGGGACTCCCTGCCCAGGTAGGCGATGCTCATCGCAGTGCTCCCTCCGGCTCGCGCGACTCGGTGAGGGCGAGGAAGGCCTCGTCCATCGTGTGCGCGGTGACCTCGATGTCGTGGATGTCGGTGTGCGCGGCGAGCAGCGCACGCAGGGTGGCGTCGGAGTCGTCGCTGACCAGCGTGAGCTGGCCGCCGCGGTGCTCGACGCTGCGGACGCCGGGCAGCGCGGCGAGCTGCTCCTGCGCGGCCGTTGTCCAGGCGAACCCGACGGAGGCGCGGATGCGGCGGCCGGAGACGACCGCCTTCACCTCGGTGGGGGTGCCGTCGGCGACGACCCGGCCGCGGGCGAGCATCACGATGCGGTCCGCGTAGGCGTCGGCCTCGTCGAGGTAGTGGGTGGCGAAGACGACCGTGCGGCCCTCGTCGGTGAACTCGCGCATCGACTGCCAGAACGTGCGCCGCGCCTCCACATCCATCGCGGCGGTCGGCTCGTCGAGGAACAGCAGGTCCGGGTTCGAGACGACGGCGACGGCGAATCGTGCGCGCTGCATCTGGCCGCCGGAGAGCTTGGCGACCCGCTGCCGGGCGATCTCGGTGCAGCGGGCGCGCTCCAGCGCCTCCTGGACGCTGAGCGGGTGCCGGTGCGCGGAGGCGACGAGCGCGACGGACTCGGCGACCGTGAGCGTCGGCAGCAGGGCGCCGCCCTGCAGCATGGCGCCGACCCGGCCGGCGCGGATGGCCTGCGCCGGTTCGCCGCCGAACAGCTCGGCGCTCCCCGCGGTGGGCCGGGCCAGGCCCAGGGCGAGGTCGATGGTGGTGGACTTGCCGGCCCCGTTCGGGCCGAGCAGGGCGACGACCTCTCCGGGCCGGATGCTGAGGTCGACGCCGTCGACGGCGGTCAGCGAGCCGAACGACTTGCGGAGGCCGGAGAGGCGGATGGCGGGTGTTTCGTTCACAGCATCCACACTGCCGGGGCGGAGGACGTCGCGCGCAGGCCCGCTGTCAGCATCTCCCCATGACATTCGTCACGTCGCCGCCGTCGCCTCCGCGGGGGTGTCAGTCGGTGGCGCGGCGGCCGCCGGCGGCGCGGAGCAGGCCGAGGACACCGGCGATGCCCCCCGCGGTGAGGAGCGCGGCGGCGACGAGGACGAAGAGGTCCTGGGACGCGCCGACGGCCGGCGGCGACGCGGTCGGGTCGCCCTCGGGCAGCGCAGAGGCCGGGCCGGCGGCGGCGCTCGCGGAACCGCCTGCCCCGCTCGCGGGTGCTGCTGCGGCCGGGGCGGTCGCGGTGGGCACCGCGGGCAGCGAGACGGCGGCGACCGCGGTGCTCACGTCCGTGCTCGCCCGGCGCAGCACGACGAAGAACGTGGAGGCGGGAGCACCCGGCTTCCTGGCGACGAGCGGGATGCTGACCGTCGCCTGCCGCTGGCCGTCGGCGAGGGTGATGGTCCCGCTCGCGGCCGCGTAGTCCGCTCCGGCGCGGGCGGTTCCGTCCGCGGTCGCGAACTCCACGCTGGCGGCGCCCGCCGCAGAGGCGCGGCTGACGATGATGCGCGCGGACATGCTGCCGCCGACGACGCTGTCCGCCGCGATCGCCACCGGGCCCGCCGCGGGCACCACGGTGAGCCCGGCCTCCGCGGACGCGGGGCGCAGGGCCGAGCCGTCGGCGGGGACGTAGGCCGCGGTGATCGAGTGCCGTCCGGCGGGGGGTGCGGTCAGATCGGCGCGCGCCATCCCGCCCGCGACGGGCACGCGCGCGACGACGGCGCCGTCGACCGAGAACACCACCGTGCCGTCCGCGGGCGGGGCGAGCAGGGCGCGTGTGACGGTGGCCGTCACCGGGACCGGCCCGCCCGCGACGACGCTCGGCGGTGCGCTCAGGGCGATGGAGGTGGCGGACGTGCACGAGGGCGCCGCGGCGTCGATGGCGGTGCTGGACCCGTCCAGCTGCCAGGAGAGCGACGGCTCGGCGGCCGCATCCACCGTCAGCAGCCACACCGCGTGGTGCTCGCCGGGCAGGAAGGTGGCGGGCTGACCGCGATCGGCCGGGGCCGACGAGAGGTCGTTCGCGCCGCCGCCCGCGGCGAGCGTGACCGGGCTCTGCCCGCTGTTGCGGTAGCCGAGGACGACGGTCCGCGAAGTGACGGCGCCGAGCGGGGCGTCCTGGACGCAGTCGACGAATGGGGTGAGGGGCGAGGCGGTCGCAGGCGCGATGGCAGCAGCGGGCGCGGCGGCCGCGGGTGCGATGGGTGCCGCGGCAGCGGACGCTGCCGCCGTCCCGCCCAGCGCGGCGGCGATCAGTGCGGCGCCGACCGCGCACGCCGCACGGAGGCTGGCACGCGGTCGGATCACACGCGCCACTCTAACCGGTGCGAGGCGTCCGCCGCGTCTCCACGAACGGGTGACGCGGGACGCCGCCGGTCAGGCCGCGTAGGAGCCGACGAGGCGCACGGCGCCGCCGTCGACGCCCTTGGCGCCCTGCTCGAAGCCGGCGAGGTCGCGCGCGGCGGTCGAGACCGTCCCGACCCGCCAGGTGGGGATGCCGTCCGCGGTGATGGCAGCGGCGATGGCGTCCGCCGTCTCCGGCGCGACGACCGCGAACATCCCGATGCCGAGGTTCCACGTCCCCTCGCTCGACTCCAGCGAGCTGCCCGCCAGGTCGCTGAGAATGCGGAACACCGGCGTCGGCGACCAGGTGGAGCGGTCCACCTCCACCCACGACCCGACCGGGAGCACGCGGGCGAGGTTCGCCGCGATCCCGCCGCCGGTCACGTGGCTGAGCGAGTGCACGGCCGAGCCGAGCGCCGCATCCTGCAGCACCCGGAGCAGCGGGGAGGTGTAGAGGCGGGTGGGCTCGAGCAGAGCCTCGCCGACGATGCCGCCGAACTCGTCCGAGCGGTCGGTGAACGAGATGCCGCGTCCGGCGAGGATGTGCCGCACGAGCGAGAAGCCGTTGGAGTGCAGGCCGGAGGAGGCGAGCGCGAGCACGACGTCGCCGTCGCGCACCCGGTCTGCGCCGAGCAGCGCGTCCGCCTCGACGGCGCCGACCGCGGCGCCCGCCACGTCGTAGTCGTCCGGCGCGATCAGGCCGGGGTGCTCCGCGGTCTCGCCGCCGACGAGCGCGGTGCCGGTCTCGGCGCACGCGCGCGCGATGCCCTCGACGATGGCCGCGATCCGCTCCGGAACCACCTTGCCGCACGCGATGTAGTCGGTCATGAACAGCGGCTTCGCGCCCACCACGACGATGTCGTCGACGACCATCCCGACCAGGTCCTGGCCGATGGTGTCGTGCTTGTCGACCGCCTGCGCGATGGCCACCTTGGTGCCGACGCCGTCGGTGGAGGTGGCGAGCAGCGGGCGGCGGAAGTCCTTCAGGAACGAGACGTCGAAGAGCCCGGCGAAGCCGCCGACACCACCGAGGACCTCGGCGCCGTGCGTGCGCGCGACGGCCGCCTTCATCAGCTCGACGGCGCGGTCGCCGGCTGCCGTGTCGACGCCGGCGGCGGCGTAGGAGGAGGACGAGGATTCGGTGGCTTCGGTCACCGGTCCATGGTATCCGCCCCCGGGTGGGGCGCCTGTCCCTGCGACCGGGGCGCTGTTACGCTCGGCGGATGACCGCCGAGCGACCGCCCTGGGACGAGCTGCCCGCCTTCGTCGCCGACGCGGTGGCCGTCATCCTCGGGTCCCCCGTGGTCGCCGCGGTCAGCCAGACCTCGGGTTTCTCCCCCGGGCACGCGGACCGCGTCGTCACCGCGGCCGGCGGTCGGGCGTTCGTGAAGGCGGCGCCGGAGAGCTTCGGCGCAGCGGCCGACCTGTACCGCGCCGAGGCGGCCGCGCTCGCGCTGCTTCCTCCCGAGGTCGGGGCGCCGGAACTGCTCGGCGCCGTGGACGAGGGCGGCTGGGTCGTCATCGTCACCGAGGAGATCGACGGAGCGCACCCGTCCGAGCCGCCGACGCGCGCGGAGCTCGTCGCCATCCTGGACGAGGTCGCCCAGGCGCCGGAGTGGGACGACGTGGACGCGATCCTGCACGCCGAGGCGTCGCTGCGTGTGGCGTTCGCGGTCTGGCCGTCGCTGGCCGCGGAGCACCCGGACGCGGTGCCGTCCTGGGCGCTCCCGCTCGCGGAGGAGCTGGATGCGGCGGTGGCCGCCGCGGCGGAACGGACGGCGGGCGACCGCGTCGTCCACCTGGACCTGCGCGCCGACAACGTCCTCATCGACCGCACCGGGCGCGCGCGGCTCGTCGACTGGGCGTGGGCGTCGGCCGGCGCACCCTGGATCGACGGGCTGACGATGCTGATCGACGCCAGGCGGCTGGGGTCGCCGGACACGGATGAGCTGCTGGCCGAGCATCCCGCGTTCGACGGTGTCGCCGACGCGACCATCGACGGAGCGCTGGCCGGGCTGGCGGGGCTGTTCCTGTCGGGCTCGCTGAACCCGGCTCCGCCGCGGATGCCGGAGCTGCGGCCGTTCCAGGCGGTCGAGGCGCACGCCGCGTTCGAATGGCTGCGGGCGCGGCGGCGCTGAGGGCGCGTGGACGCGCGGGCGCGGCGACGCCCGCATCCGCGACCATTCGTGACGAATGCCGCGGATTCTCGCCGAAAACGCCCCATTCGTCACGAATCGCGGCGGCGGGAGCGGCGGGAGCGTAGGCCGGGGCGGTTACTCCTGGCGGCCCGGGTCGCCGTAGCTGAGCAGGCGCTCGTACTCGGAGTCCGGTCCGGGCTCGCAGCCGTCGCTCGCGGCGTCGGAGCCGTCGTCCGTAGCCGTGACCGTCTCGGCGCCGGCGGGGCGCTCGAGCAGGTTCTTGCCGAGGTGGTGCGCGTCGGGCAGCTCGATCGGGTACTGGCCGGTGAAGCACGCCGTGCACAGGCGCTCGCGCGGCTGGTCCGTCGCGGCGATCATGCCGTCCTCTGACAGGTAGCCGAGCGAGTCGGCGCCGATGGACTGGCGCACCTCCTCCACGCCCAGCCCGGTCGCGATGAGCTCCGCGCGGGAGGCAAAGTCGATGCCGTAGAAGCACGGCCAGGTGATCGGCGGGCTGGAGATGCGCACGTGCACCTCCGCCGCGCCCGCCTCGCGGAGCATGGAGACGAGGGCGCGCTGCGTGTTGCCGCGGACGATCGAGTCGTCGACGACGACGAGACGCTTGCCCTTGATGACCTCCTTGAGCGGGTTCAGCTTGAGCTTGATGCCGCGCTGGCGGATGGTCTGCGATGGCTGGATGAAGGTGCGGCCGACGTACGAGTTCTTGACCAAACCTTGGCCGAACGGGATGCCGGACGCCTGGGCGTAGCCGATCGCGGCGGGGGTGCCGGACTCCGGCGTCGGGATGACCAGGTCGGCCTCAACCTCGTGCTCGCGCGCCAGCTGGCGGCCCATCTCGACGCGCGCCTCGTAGACGCCGCGGCCGGCGATGGTGGTGTCGGGGCGCGCGAGGTAGACGTACTCGAAGACGCAGCCGGCGCGCTTCTCCGGCGCGAAGCGCTGCGTGCGCAGGCCGTTCTCGTCGATCGCGATCAGCTCGCCGGGCTCCACCTCGCGGACGAAGCTCGCGCCGACGATGTCCAGCGCCGCGGTCTCGGAGGCGACGACCCAGCCGCGGTCCAGCCGGCCGAGCACGAGAGGGCGGACGCCCTGCGGGTCGCGCGCGGCGTACAGCGTGTGCTCGTCCATGAAGACCAGGCAGAACGCGCCGCGCAGGCGCGGGAGCACCTCCAGCGCCGTCGCTTCGAGGGTGTGGTCGAGGTCGCCCGTGAGCAGGGCGGTGACGACGGCGGTGTCCGTGGTGTTGCCGCGGCTCAGCTCGCCGTCGAGCTGCGGGTAGCGCTCGTGGACGAGGTCCATCAGCTGCGCGGTGTTGGTCAGGTTGCCGTTGTGGCCGAGGGCGACGGTCCCGCTGGAGGTGCGGCCGAGGGTCGGCTGCGCGTTCTGCCAGCTCGAGGCGCCGGTGGTCGAGTAGCGCGTGTGGCCGACGGCGATGTGGCCGGTGAGGGAGTTCAGGGCGTTCTCGTTGAAGACCTGCGAGACGAGACCCATGTCCTTGTAGATGAGGATCTTCTTGCCGTCGCTGGTCGCGATGCCCGCGGACTCCTGGCCGCGGTGCTGCAGCGCGTAGAGGCCGAAGTAGCTGAGCTTCGCGACCTCTTCTCCTGGCGCCCACACGCCGAAGACTCCGCAGGCGTCCTGCGGTCCCTTCTCGCCGGGCAGCAGCTCGTGACTGAGCCGACCGTCGCCTCCGGCCACAGTGGACCCCTCTCGTTCAGGTGTTCAGGTGTTCAGCTGTCGACGGACGGGCGCTGATCGCTCGACCGGGGATCCTCCGACTCGCCGTCGGGGACGCGCACGTCGATTCTATCCGCCTGGACGGTGCGCGCCCGCCGGGTGGCAGCGCGGTCCAGGAGCAGGGCCACGACCGCGCCGAGGGCGACGCCGACGACGACGCAGATCGCGAGCAGGAAGCCGAACACGGTCCCGCGGTCGTAGGTCGGGTTCTCCGGGAAGGCGAACGTGAGGACGACCGCGACGATCGCGAACAGGATGGCGCCGGTGAGCATGAAGCGGAAGTAGCGCGGCGAGCGGTGCACGCGGACGGCGTCCTCGGTGACGGTCGCGATCTCCTCCGGGGCGGAGGGCTCGGTGACGGTCGCGATCTCCTCCGGGGCGGGGGGCTCGGTCTGTCCGGCGTCCTGCTGCGCGGCGGCCGGCTCCGTCGGCTCGGCGGCGCCGTTCGCGGGCGCGGCGGAGTCGTCGGGGTTCACGGTCATGCCCCTATTCTCCCCCACCGCGCCTGAACGCTCGCCCCACCTCTGCCCCACCTCCGCCCCACCTCCGCCGAGTGGAGAGTCGTTGTCGTTTTCGCGCGCCGAAAGCGACATCGACTCTCCACTCGGCGGGCGGGGGCGGGGGGCGGGGCGGTCAGTAGCGGAGGGGGAGGAGGCCGTCGAGGGTGGCGCGCTGCCCGGAGGCGTGCACGGAGCCGGAGGCGAGGCCGTCCGGCCAGGAGAGGCGGCCCGAGGCGAGGGCGAGCCAGGTGGCCGCGTCCGTCTCGATCACGTTCGGGGGCGTCCCACGCGTGTGACGCGGGCCGGGGATGCACTGCACGGCCCCGAACGGCGGCACGCGCACCTCGACGGTGTTGCCCGGTGCGCGCTCGGCCAGCAGCTGCAGCAGGTAGCGGACGGCGGTCGCGGTGGTGTTCCGGTCCGCCCCCTCCTCCAGCGCGGCGCGGACGGCGGGGCCGCCCTGCTCGTCGGGGATCTTCGCTCTGGCCATGCGTCCATCCTCGCACCGGCTCCGGCGCGGGCGCCGCCGACCTCTAGCATGGGTCGCGTGAAGATTCTCGTCCTCGGTTCCGGTGCCCGTGAGCACGCCATCATCACCGCCCTCCTCGCCGAGGACGCGGGACACGAGATCGTGGCGGCGCCCGGCAACGCCGGCATCGCGGCCGACGTCGCTGTGGAGACGGGGCTGAACCCGCTCGACGGCGAGGCGGTCACCGAGTACGCGATCGAGAACGGCATCGAGCTGGTCGTGATCGGCCCGGAGGCGCCGCTCGTCGCGGGCGTCGCCGACCCGCTGCGCACGCGCGGCATCCCCGTGTTCGGGCCCGGCAAGGCCGCGGCGCAGCTGGAGGGCTCGAAGGCGTTCGCGAAGCGGATCATGGAGGCGGCGGGTGTCCCGACCGGCCGCGCGGTGCGCGCGGAGACCCTCGCCGAGGCGGAGAGCGCGATCGACGAGCTCGGCGCCCCGTACGTGGTCAAGGCGGATGGGCTCGCCGCGGGCAAGGGCGTCATCGTCACCTCCGACCGGGAGGCCGCGGTCGCCCACGCGACCCACTACCTCGCCGAGGGCGGCGTGCTGATCGAGGAGTTCCTCGACGGTCAGGAGGTGTCGCTGTTCCTGGTCAGCGACGGCCACACCGTCCTGCCGCTCAGCCCGGCGCAGGACTTCAAGCGCCTGCTCGACGGCGACGCCGGGCCCAACACGGGCGGGATGGGCGCGTACTCGCCGCTGCCGTGGCTGCCGGAGTCGTTCGTGGACGAGGTCATCGACACGGTCGCGCTTCCGACGGTCCGCCGGCTCGCGGAGGAGCAGACGCCGTTCATCGGCCTGCTCTACTGCGGCCTCATCGTGACCGATCGCGGCATCCGCGTCATCGAGTTCAATGCGCGCTTCGGCGACCCGGAGACCCAGGTGGTGCTCCCCCGGCTGGTCACGCCGCTCTCCACCCTGCTGTACGGGGCGGCGACCGGCGAGCTGGCCGGGATGCCGCGTCCCGAGTTCGCCCTGGACACCGCGGTCACCGTCGTCCTCGCGAGCGAGGGCTACCCGGAGGCGCCGCAGACCGGCCGCCCGCTGACGGGCCTGGAGGATGCGGCAGCCGTTCCGGAGGTGACCATCGCGCACGCGGCCACCGCGCGCGACGAGGCCACCGGCGCGCTGCTCGCGACGGGCGGCCGGGTGCTCTCGGTCGTCGCCAGGGGGACCACGTTCGCCGAGGCGCGCGAGCGCGCATACGACGCGATCGGCCGCATCCACCTCGACGGCGGGCAGTACCGCACCGACATCGCCGCGCGCGTCTCCTGACGCGCCCGGTCCGCCGCGGCCGGCGCGCTCAGCCGAGGAGGCGGGTGAGGAACGCGTTGCGGAAGCGGCGGTCGGGGTCGAACCGCTCGGCGAGGGACCGGAAGTCGTCGAGGCGGGGGTACAGGGCGGGGACGAGTCCGTCGCGGTCGAGGTAGAGCTTGCCCCAGTGCGGGCGCGCGCCCAGCGGGAGCAACGCGTCCTCGAGCAGCGGGAGCACCGCCTCCACCCCCTCCTGGTCGCGCAGCCAGGTGAAGTGCAGGCCGACGACGTCCGTCCCCGAGGCGCTGGACAGCCACAGGTCGTCCGCGGCCACCGTGCGGATCTCGCTGATCTGAAGCAGCGGCGCGATCCGCGGGCCCAGCGTCCGCACCGCCTCGATCGCCTCGACCGCCCTCGGCCGCGGGACCAGGTACTCCGACTGGATCTCGGCGCCGTTCGACGGCGTGAACTCGAACCGGAAGTGCGCGAGGCGCTCGCTCCACGGGCCCACGACGCCGAGCTGCTCCGTGGTGTTGCGGACGTCCATCGTCGCGATCATGTGCCGCGCCTCCGTGAGCGCCGGCGCCCCGAAGAAGTCGTCGCCGACGGCGGTGGTCGCGCCGTCCAGCTCCTTCAGCCAGGCGAGCGAGACCGTGTCCTCCGCCCACGTCGTGAACAGCGAGACGCTGTACGCGGCCGAGGTGAGCTCGTCGAACCGGCCGGTCACCGCGTCCCACGGGACGCCTCCGAACAGCCGCTGCCTGGCGTCGAACGTCGGCCGGATGTCGAGGGTCACCTCGGTCACGACGCCGAGCGCGCCGAGCGAGACCACCGCGCCGTCGAAGCCGTCGTCGCCGCGCGCGATGTCCACCAGCTCGCCGGAGCCGGTCAGGATGCGCAGGCCGGACACCGCCGTCGCGAGGTTGCCGTTGCGGTCGCCGGAGCCGTGCGTCGCCGTTGCGATCGCGCCGGCCACGGAGATGTGCGGCAGCGAGGCCAGGTTGTGCAGCGCCCAGCCCGCGGCCTGCAGCTCGCGGGCGAGGTCGCCGTAGCGGATGCCGCCGCCGACCGTGACGGTCGACGCCGCCTCGTCGATGCGGATCGCGGCGGGCAGACCGGCCGTGCTGATCAGCAGGTCGTCACTGTCGGCGAGGTCGTTGAAGGAGTGCCTGCTGCCGAGCGCGCGGACAGAGCGCGACGACGCGACCAGCTCCCGCAGCTCGTCCACGCTGCCTGGCGCGGCGATGCGCGCCGCCCGGTACTCGTAGTTCCCCGCCCAGTTCAGCTCGGCCACGTCGTCCTCCTCGCACGCGTTTCGTGCGTCCAGTCTAGGGATGTGAACGTGCACATTCCGCCCCTTCCCACCGCGGGAAAGTGTGCGTTGCCGCGGCGTACCCGCGCAGGTATCGTTCGCGGTGAAAGCGGCAGGGGCCGCGTGAAGGAGGGGTTCCTGTGGCTGAATTCGACTACGGACCGGCGGAGTTCATCGTCGCGCAGTTCGACAACGACCGACCATCGCCTGGGGTCGTCCAGGCCATCCTCGACCTGGTCGAGACCGGCACCGTGCGGCTGTTGGACCTGCTGTTCGTGACCCGCCACGAGGACGGCGCCGTGGACATCGTGGAGCTGGATGAGATCGGCGACGAGATCGGCATGGCCGGGATCAGCCTCGACGCCAGCGGCCTCGCCGGGGACGAGGACGTCGAGCAGATCGCCGAGCTGATCCAGCCGGGGACGACCGGCGCGATCTTCGTCTTCGAGCACCTGTGGGCGAAGGAGCTCGCCAGCCGGTTCTTCGAGGCCGGCGGGCTGGTCGTGCACAGCGAGCGCATCCCGGCGCCGGTGGTCAACGCCGTCGTGGCCGGGGAATTCGAGCCGGACAGCGCGCCGGCGGAGAGCTGAGGAGCGAAGAGATGCCATTGGGACGGATGGGACGACCGGGACTGATCGGGATGGCCGCGCGCACGGCCGTCGTCGCCGGCACGGCGACCGCGGTGTCCGGCGGGGTGCAGCGCCGCCAGCAGCAGCGCGCGCAGAACGAGTGGGAGCAGCAGCAGTACGAGGCGCAGCAGCAGCAGCTGCAGATGCAGCAGATGGCGCAGCAGGCCGCGGCGCAGCAGCAGCCGGCGGCACCCGCCGCGCCGGCCGGAGGCGGTGGTGGCGGCGACGACATGATGGCGCAGCTCCAGCAGCTGGCGCAGTTCCACTCGCAGGGGATCCTCTCCGACGAGGAGTTCGCGGCCGCGAAGGCGAAGCTGCTCGGCTGATCCCGGCGCGCGTGTCCCCGTCCGGGACGACCGGCCCTGCGCGAGCAGGGACGCGACGTACCGGACGGGGTCCTTCGCGTGAGCGGCCGGGACGGGGACCGTCACGCACGGAGCCCTACGATGGACGGGTGAGCGAACTGGCAGGCTGGAACCACGTCTACTCCGGGAAGGTCCGCGACCTCTACGTGCCGGAGGGCGCGTCGGGGCTCGCCGACACCGACGCCGTGCTGGTGGTCGCCAGCGACAGGGTCAGCGCGTTCGACCACGTGCTCGAGCCGGGCATCCCCGGCAAGGGCGAGCTGCTCACCACCCTCAGCCTGTGGTGGTTCGACCAGCTGAGCGATGTGCCCAACCACCTCATTCCGGACCACGTGCTCGACGGCGAGCGCGTCGTCGATCGCATCCCGGCGTCGGTGGCCGGCCGCTCGATGCTCGTGAAGCCGCTCGACATGTTCCCGATCGAGTGCGTGGTGCGCGGCTACCTCACCGGGAGCGGCTGGGCCGAGTACCAGGCGACGCGGAGCGTCTGCGGGGTCCCGCTTCCGGACGGCCTCGGCGACGGCGACCGCCTGCCGGAGCCGATCTACACGCCCGCGTGGAAGGCACCGCTGGGGCAGCACGACGAGAACATCAGCTTCGAGCGCACGGTCGAACTGGTCGGGGCGGACGTGGCGGAGGAGCTGCGGCGCAGGTCGCTGGAGGTGTACAGCCGGGGCGCGGCGATCGCCGAGAAGCGCGGCGTGATCATCGCGGACACCAAGTTCGAGTTCGGCGCCGACCGGATCACCGGTGAGATCACCCTCGCCGACGAGGTGCTCACGAGCGACTCCAGCCGGTACTGGGACGCGCGGGCGTACGAGACGGCGACGACGCCGGCGGGGCGGATGGCCAGCTTCGACAAGCAGATCGTCCGCGACTGGCTGGCCTCCAACTGGGACAAGACCGGTACCCCTCCCGCGCTCCCCACGGAGATCGTCGAGCGCACCGCCGCCCGCTACCGCGAGCTCCTGGAGCGCCTGACCGGCGACTGACGCGGTGGCACGCCCCTCCCGCAGCACGTCGCTCCGCCGGCTCAACGCCGCCCCGCCGCCGCGCCGCTAGCCGGTCGCCGACACGGGGGCCGGGCGCGCGAGCTCCTCGCGCGCATCCAGGCGCCCGCCGATCGCGCGGAGCGCCGCCAGGATGGTCGCCAGGTCGACGAACTCCTGGATGATCGCGCCGGCGGTGGCGGGGATCACGCCGAAGGCGGCGATCACCATGAGCACGACGGAGATGGCGATGCCGAGCCAGATGCTCTGCAGCGCGATGCGGACCGTGTCCGCGCCGATCCGGACCGCCGTGGCGACTCCGGCGATGTCGTCCACCAGGATCACCGCGTCCGCCGACTCGCTCGCGGCGGTCGCGCCCTTGGCGCCCATCGCGATCCCCACGTCCGCGGCGGCGAGCACGGGAGCGTCGTTGACGCCGTCTCCGACCATGATCACCGGCCGTTCGGCGATCCCCGAGACCTCGGCGACCTTGTCGGCGGGCAGGCACTCGGCCCGCACGCTGGTGATCCCGAGCTCGCGCGCGACGTGCTCCGCGGTCTCGCGCGCGTCGCCGGTGAGCATCATCGTGTTGGTCACGCCCAGCTCGCCGAGCCGTTGCAGGGTGTCCGTCGCATCGGCGCGCAGCCGATCGCTGGCGAGCAGCGCCCCTGCGAACGCGCCGTCGACCGCGACATACACCGCGAGCTCCCCTGGCGCGATGACGGTGCGCGCCGCATCCGGGGCGTGCGCGGCGACGAACGCGAACTTGCCGACCACCACCTCGCGGCCGCCGATCCGGGCGACGACGCCGTTCGTCGCCGCCTCCTGCGCGGACTCGGCCTCGTGCAGCCGCAGTCCGCGCTCGCGCGCTGCCGCGATGAACGACGCGGCGAGCACGTGCGACGAATACTGCTCAGCGCTCGCGACCAGCTCCAGCAGCTCGTCGGCGTCGAACGGCGCCTCCGGGCGGACAGCGTTCAGCGTCGGCGCGCCGTGGGTGAGCGTCCCGGTCTTGTCGAAGACCACCGTGCGCGCCCTCGCCAACTGTTCCAGAACGCCCCCCGACTTGACGATGATGCCGTTGCGGGCACCTCTGCTCATCCCGCCGATGAAGGCGACCGGAGCCGCGATCAGCAGCGGGCACGGCGTCGCGAGCACGAGGACCTCCGCGAACCGCACGGCCTCCCCGCTCAGCCACCACGCCACGGCCGCGAGAGCCAGCGAGAACACGGTGAACGGCACCGCGTACCGGTCCGCCAGCCGGACGACCGGCGCCTTGCTCTCCGCCGCCTGCGCGACCAGGGCCACGATCTGCTGGTACTGCGAAGCGCCGGCCGTCTGTGTTGCGCGGATCTCGACCGCCTCGGTTCCGTTGACCGCCCCGCTGAGCACTTCGTCGCCCGCCGTCTTCTCCACCGGGATGCTCTCGCCGGTGATCGAGGACTGGTCCAGGGTCGTGCGCGCCGACAGCAGCACGCCGTCCACGGGCAGGATCTCCGCGGGCCGGACCAGCAGGACATCCCCCACCTGGACCTCGTCGACGGGGATGTCGACATAGCCGCCGTCGTCCGCCCGGTGCGCGCGCTGCGGCGCCCGGGTGAGCAGCGCGTCGAGCTCGCGCTTGGCGCGCTGGTTCGCGTAATCCTCCAGCGCCTCGCCACCGGTGAGCATCAGGACGACGACGAGCGCGGCGACGTACTCGCCGACCAGCACCGTCGCCACGATCGCCGTGATGGCGAGGATGTCGAGGCCGAACTGCCCCCGGACCAGAGCCCGGACCATGTCGAGCGCCTGCCAGGCGGCCACAGCGAGCGCGTAGAGGCTGAACAGCCACTGCACGGCGCCGCCCGCGCCGGCGAGCGCGAGCACGATGCCGGCCAGCCCGACCAGCAGAGTGAGCGTGACTGTCCAGTACCGGCGTGCGGCCCTCAGAACGCGAGACATCCGTGCACCCCCTTCCCCTCCATCCTGGCCGTGCGCGCACCGGATGCGGAAGAGTGCGCGCTCGGAGGACGTCCGCGCCCCCATTCCGGTCCGCGCATGAGCGGGGCGATAGCGTCGCGGCATGACAGACACCGCCACTCCGCCGCCCACCGCGGCGCGCGCTGCTGCCCGGCCGCCCGTTCCAGGGACCGGCCGCCCCGGTCACCCACCTCGGCAGCGTCGACGTGCTGCTGGAGACCATCGACGACGCCCCGCTCGGCGCGGTGCTGGTCGTCGACAACGGCGGCCGCACCGACGAGGCGTGCGTCGGCGACCTGATGCTGCTTGAAGCGCGCGAGGCCGGGCTGGCCGGGGCCGTGATCTGGGGCCTGCACAGGGACACCGCGCAGCTGCGCGAGATCGGCCTCCCGCTGTTCAGCCTGGGCGCGCATCCCTTCGGTCCCCGGCGCGTGCCGCCCGCGGGCGCCGCGATGCGCAGCGCGTTCCTCGACGGCACGCCGGTCTCGCCGTCCGACTGGATCGTGGCGGACGACGACGGCGTGCTCGTGCTGGGCGACGGCAGGGAGGAGCTGTTCGCGGAGGCCGGACGCATCCAGGCGACGGAGGGGGCGCAGTCGGACCGGATGCGCGCTGGGACGTCGCTGCGCGCGCAGCTGGACTTCGCACGGTACCGGCGGCTGCAGGCGCAGGACCCGGCGCTCACGCTGCGCCGTTACCTCGCGGAGAGCGGCGGGGCGATCGAGACCTGAAATAGTCTCGCCTCCGCGGGCGTTGAGAAGGCCATGCCCGACCTCCTCCCCGCCGAATCCGCCATGGGCGCGGTCACCCTCCGCGTCGCCGACCTCGACGCGATGACCGCGTACTACCGCGATGCCGTCACGCTGTCCGTGCTCGCCGCCGAGGGCGGTCGCGTCATCCTCGGCCGGGGCGCGACGCCCGTCGTCGTCCTGGAGCACGCGCCGGAGCTGAAGCACGCGAACCGCGGCGAGGCGGGGCTGTTCCACACGGCGGTGCTGTTCGACAGCGAGGAGGCGCTGGCGGCGGCCGTCTACTCGGTCGCACGGCGCGCGCCCGGCACGTTCACCGGCAGCGCGGACCACCTGGTCAGCAAGGCGTTCTACTTCACCGATCCCGAGGACAACGGGGTCGAGCTGTACTGGGACCGCGACCGCAGCCAGTGGAGCTGGACGCACGGCCAGGTGGAGATGGACACGCTGTTCCTCGACCCCAACCGCTTCCTGTCCGAGCACCTGACCGAGCGCGGCGCGGCGCTGGCCGAGGCGGAGAGTATCGGTGACGACCGCTTCGGCGACGCGACGGTCGGTCACGTCCACCTCTCGGTGGGCGACGTCGCGACGGCGCGCGAGTTCTACGTGAACCGGCTCGGCTTCGACGCGACGGCCGCGCTCGGCGACTCGGCCCTCTTCGTCTCCGCGGGCGGCTACCACCACCACATGGCGATGAACACCTGGAACAGCCGCGGCGCCGGCCGCCGCGCGCCCGCGCTCGGACTCGGCGAGGTGGAGATCCGGGTTCCCGGTGCGGACGATCTGGGCGAGCTCACCGAGCGGATGCGGCACTACGGGGTGCAGACGCGCGACGACGGGGCGTCGGTGGCGTTCGACGACCCGTGGGCGAACGCGGTGCGGGTCGTGGCCGCGTAGCGGCGGTCGGTGCGGGAGGACGTTCCCGGCGACGCGCCGGGTGGATGCGGGAAAGGGAGGACATTCCCGGCGACGCGCCGGGTGGATGCGGGAAAGGGAGGAGCCCGGGCGCTATCGGCGTCCGGGCTCCTCCCTTTCTGGTGTGCGGGTCAGTCGGTGACGGGCGCGGCGTGGATGCCGTGGTGCTCGTCGCCGTCGGACGCAGGGGCCTCGGCCGCGTGGGCGCCGTGCTGGACGGCATCCACGGGGGCGGCTGCGGCGTGCGCGCCGTGGGCGGCGGTGACCGTCTCGGCGGGGGCGGCTGCGGCGGGGGCGGCCGCACCGGCGGCGCCCGGACCCCACGCGGGCGGCTTCGGCTTCGCCCACCAGACCACGATCAGGGCTCCGATCAGGGCGACCGCGGCCGGCAGCAGCAGCGCCTCCGACATCGCCTGGGTGAAGCCGGCGTGCAGGAACTGCGGCAGCTCGGTGCCCGAGCTCGCCTCGGTGACCGGGGCGCCGCCCGGAGCCTTCGGCAGGTCGGCCGCGAGGCGACCGGTGATGAGAGCCGAGATGGATGCGCTGCCCAGCACGGCGCCGATCTGGCGCGTGGTGTTGAAGACGCCGGAGCCTGCGCCCGCCTGGTTCATCGGCAGGTTGCGGGTGACGGTCGTCGAGATCGGGCCCCAGACGCCCGACATCGCGATCCCCATCAGGGCGCTCGGGATGAGCAGCAGCCAGATGCTCACGTCCGGCGTCAGCATCCGCGAGTACAGGAAAAGCGCGAAGGCGAACAGCAGCAGGCCGGGGGTGGCGACGAACTTCGGGTTGATCCTGTCGATCAGCTTGCCCATGATCGGGGCGAGCACACCCGAGAAGATGGCCGTCGGGGCGAGCATCAGGGCGGACTCGGTGGGGGTGAGGCCGCGCACGGTCTGGAAGTAGAACACCAGCGGCAGGGCCATGCAGGTCACGGCGAAGCCGACCGTGGTGATCGCGCCGTTCGAGAGGGAGAAGTTGCGGTCTCGGAACAGGTTGAGCGGCAGCAGCGGCTCCTTCGTGTTCACCGCCTGCCAGACGACGAACGCGGCGAGCACCACGACTCCGGCGATGATGAGGCCCCACACCGAGATCGGCCCCCAGATGACGCCCCAGTCGTAGGTGCCGCCCTCCTGGATGCCGAAGACGAGCAGGAACATGCCGACGGCCGAGAGGATGACGCCGAGGATGTCGAAGCTGTGCGAGTGGGTCGGCAGCTTCGGCACGAGCCGCATCGCCAGGACGAACGCGACGATGCCGACGGGCACGTTGATGAAGAAGATCCACTCCCAGCCGAGCGCGTCCACGAGGATGCCGCCGAGCAGCGGGCCGATGAGCGTGGCGACACCGGCGACGGCGCCCCAGAGACCCATGGCCGCGCCGCGACGATCGGGCGGGAAGATGCGGGTGATGACGGCCATCGTCTGTGGCGTCATCAGGGCGGCGCCCAGCCCTTGGACGACTCGGGCCGTGATCAGCATCCCGATGCCGCCGCCCGGCATCACGCCGGAGAATCCGCACCAGGCCGAGGCCAGAGTGAAGATGACGAGGCCGATGAGGTAGATGTTCTTGGGGCCGAACCGGTCGCCG
The DNA here is from genome assembly GCF_051955155.1 of Leifsonia sp. Lineage (NCBI taxonomy): Bacteria > Bacillati > Actinomycetota > Actinomycetes > Micrococcales > Microbacteriaceae > Leifsonia > Leifsonia sp. The sequence continues at coordinate 24,694 of NZ_JBQCGZ010000179.1, read as the reverse complement.
AGGCGACCGGTGATCAGCAGCGGCACGGCGTAGGAGAGCAGGTAGGCGCTCGTGACCCAGATGACCGCGGTGTAGTCGGTCCCGAGGTCGAGTCCCTTCATGATGGACGGGTTGGCCACCGACACGATGGTCGTGTCGATGAGGATCATGAAGAACCCGATGACCAGTGCCCAGAGGGCCGGCCAGGGCTTCAGTTGACGTTCCATGAGTGTCTTTCTTGTCAGGCGTGCTTCTCCTCGTCCCAGGAGATGGCTCCCGAGACGAGGTCATCGATGAGGTCGTCGAGCGTGGCCGCGTCGGCCTCCGCCATCGCGCGCAGATAGCGCACGTCGACCCAGTACTTCGCGGGCAGGTTCTTGCCCTTGACGGTGGCGATCGCGTGGTCGAGCACCCCGATGTCGGCTCGGATGAGCTCGACGCGGCGGCGCAGCAGGGCGATCACTGTGTCCACAGGCAGGTTGTGCGACTCGCCAAGCCCCAGCGGGAACTCGGGGTACTCGTTGACCGGGGTGCCGATGATGTCGGCCACGCGCTCGCCGAGGGCCTGGCTGCCCTGGTCCGTGATCTCGTAGGTGGTGCGCTCGGGCCGGTTGCCCTCGCGCTCGGTGCCGGTCGCGCGGACCAGGCCCTGCCGGGCCAGGCGGTCGACCGTGTGGTACAGGGAGCCCGGCCGCACCTTCACCAGGCGGTCCTCGGAGCGCTGCACCAGGGTCTGGTACATCTCGTACGGATGCGTCGGCCCCTCCGCGAGCAGCGCGAGCGCGGCCACGGCGAGCGGGGTGAGGGTGGGTGTCGTCGGCATGGGTCCAGGTCGTGGTTTCGGTTTCGGTTTCGTGGAAGGGGAACGCGAGGTATGCCCCGCACTGATTATTCCATGTGGAATAGTACGCGCGGAGTAATCGGCGTGTCAAGGACAGGAGGAGGGCCGGTCAGGCGGAGCGGTAGCGGGGTCCGGGGAGGCCGCGGCGGCCGACGCGGGCGGTGAAGAGGGCGCCGGAGGCGGGGTGTGCGGCGAGCGCGGCGGCGGAGAGGCCCTCGCGGGCCGTGGTGATGACGAGGGTGTCGAGGCCGGGGCCGGCGAAGCAGACGCTGGACGCGTTCGGGGCGGGGACCGCGACCGCGTCGGTGCGCCGGCCGTCGGGCGCGAAGCGGCGGACCTCGCCTGCGCCCCAGAACGCGACCCAGAGGCCGCCCTCCGCATCTACGGTCGCGCCGTCGGGCAGCCCGTCGGTCGCGAGGTGCACGCGGCGAGGGCCGGTCGCGCCGGTGGCCGGGTCGTAGTCGCGTGCCCAGACGGTCCGGGCGAGGGTGTCGATCGAGTACAGCGTGCCGCCGTCGGGCGACCAGGCGATGCCGTTCGAGAGCAGCAGGTCGTCGTCCAGCACGGTCACGACTCCGGCGGAGACGCGCAGCAGACGCTGGGGACGGGCGTCGTCGTCGAGCGCGTGAGTGCCGACGAGCAGCGCGCCGTCCGGGCCGACGGCGGCGTCGTTGGTGCGGGCGGGGACGTCGTCCGGGAGGAGGACGGGTCCGAGCTCGCGTCCGCCGTCCGCGCCGACGGACCAGAGCCGGCGGGCGCCGGCCACGACCAGGCCGCCGTCGTCCGCGAGCGCCACCGCGCCCACGGTCTCGCCGAACTCCGAGCGCGCGGTCGGGCGGATCGCGCCGTCCGCGTCCAGCTCGCCGCTGAGCACCGCGCCGGCCGTGATGTCCACCCAGTGCAGCATCCCGCGCGCGGCATCCCACAGCGGACCCTCGCCGAGTGAGAAGGTCTCGGCGGTGGCGCGTCGCGCGCGGTGCTCGGTCATGGCCCCAGTCTGCCCGGGCCGCGGCTCAGGCCGTGGCCCGCCGGACCGACGAGCGCTGCTCGCCGAGTCCCTCGATGGCGACGCGCACGGTGTCGCCGTCGGCGAGGTACGGGAAGCGGCCGGAGAGCGCGACGCCCTGCGGCGTCCCGGTGTTCACGATGTCCCCGGGCTCCAGCACCATGTACTGGCTGAGGTCGCGGATCAGCGCCTCGACCCCGAAGATCATGTCGGCGGTCGAGGAGTCCTGGCGCGGCTCGCCGTTCACCCAGGAGGCGAGGCGCAGCGCGCCGTGCTCCACCTCGTCGGGCGTGACCAGCTCGGGGCCGAACGGGTTGAACGTCTCTGCGCATTTGCCCTTCGACCACTGGCCGCCGGAGACGTCCAGCTGGTAGGCGCGCTCCGAGACGTCGTCGGAGACCGCGAAGCCGGCGATGCAGGCGGCGGCCTCCTCGTCGTTCGCGAGGTAGCGGGCGCGGCGGCCGATGACCACCGCGAGCTCGACCTCCCAGTCGACGCGCTCGGCGCCCGGCGGGAGCAGGATGTCGTCGTGTGGCCCGACGAGCGTGTTGGGGTGCTTGAAGAACAGGATGGGATGCTCCGGCGGCGCCGATCCCGACTCCGCGGCGTGCGCGGCGTAGTTCTGGCCGATGCAGATCACGGCCGCGGGACGCACGACCGGCGGGCCGATGCGCAGGGACTCCGCGGCCGCGTCCGCGACGGGCAGCGCACCGGCGGCGATGGCGCGCCTGGTGCGCTCGATCCCGTCCGAGGCGAAGAACGCCGGGTCGATGTCGGCGGCGATCGGGGCCAGCTCGTGCAGCACGCCGTGGGCGCGGACGTAGGGACGCTCGGCTCCCGGCTCTCCCAGTCTCAGGAAGCGCATGCGATCGGTCCTCTCGGCTCAGCGGGTGCGGGCGGCGACGGCGTCGGCGTTGACCAGCGCGGGCACAGGACGACCGGCCCACAGGTCGACGATGTTGGCGGCGGCGTGCGCGGGCAGGTCGGCGAGCGCCTGCGGCGAGTACCAGGCGGCGTGCGGGGTGAGCAGCACCGAGTCCAGCGCGCGCAGCGGGCTGTCGGCGGGCAGCGGCTCGTCCTCGAACACGTCGATGGCGGCTCCGCCGAGCCGGCCGGAGGCGAGGGCGGCGGCGAGCGCTGCCTCGTCCACGAGCGGCCCGCGGCAGGTGTTGACCACGACCGCGCCGGGCTTCAGCGCGGCGAGCGCGCCGGCATCCACCAGGTGGTGGGTCTGCGCGGTCAGGGGCGCGTGCAGCGTGAGGACGTCGGCGCGCGGGAGGGCGGCCTCCAGGGGCGCCGGCTCCAGGCCGTCGGCGAGGATGCGCTCGTCCGGCACCACCGGGTCGCTCACGACGACGTGGAAGCCGAGCGCGGCGCAGCGCCGGGCCACGAGCGAGCCGATGCGGCCGTAGCCGACGACGACCACGGTGGTCGCGGCGGGGCGGACGGCGAGCGGCCGGGCGTCCACCGCCGACCACCGGCCGGCGCGCACCGCCCGGTCGTAGTGCTGGAGGCTGCGGCCGAGGCTCAGGATCATGGCCAGCGTGTGGGTGGCGACCTCGTCCAGGCAGTAGGCGGGCGTGTTGGCGACCAGCACGCCGCGCTCGGTGGCGGCGTCCACGTCGATCATGTCGTAGCCGATGCCGAGGCGGCTGATCATGCGCACGCCGGGCAGCCGGTCGAGCAGGTCGCCGGTGATCGGCGCCCACTGCACGATCAGCGCGGAGGCGCCGGCGGCGGCCTCCGCGATGTCGTCGGCGGAACGGGAGGCGGCGTGGTGGACGCGGAAACCGGCGGCGGCCAGCGCGTCCTCGGCAGCAGTGCCGGGCAGATCGCTGTCCGTGATCACCACGAGGTCATCGGAAGTCATGGGAAAACGCTATAGCATCTAGCGTTTTCGCGCCAACGCCATCGGGCGGTCGCGCTGCAATCCGACGGCAGATGCTATAGCGTTTTGCCATGACCTCAGCGCGACGAAGCCTCATCACCGGCGCCAGCTCCGGCATCGGATCCGCCACCGCCGTCCGCCTCGCGGGCGAGGGCCACGCCGTGTGGGTCACCTACACGAGCGGCGACGCTGCGGTGCGGCGCATCGCGGCCGAGTGCGAGGCGGCGGGCTCCCCCGACGTGCGCGTGAGCAGGCTCGACCTGCGCGACACCGCGTCCATCGAGGCGCTGGTCGCGGAGATCGCCGACGCCTGGGGCGAGCTGCACGTGCTCGTCAACAACGGCGGCGTCTGCCCCTACCGCCACTTCGACGACATCGAGCTCGACGAGTGGGACGCCGTGATGGAGACCAACGTGCGCGGGACGTTCGTGCTCACCCGCTCCGCGCTCCCCCTGCTGCGCGCGGCCGACGGCGACCGCAGCATCGTCAACCTGTCCTCGATCGCCGGCCAGGTGGGCGCGCTGCAGACCGGGATGCACTACGCGGCGAGCAAGGGCGCCCTGCTCGCGCTCACCCGCAGCTTCGCGCGGCACCTCGCGGCCGAGCGGATCCGGGTGAACGCGGTGACGCCGGGCCCGGTCACGAGCGCGATCACCGACCAGCTCAGCGACGACGGCAGGGCGGCGCTGGAGGCGTCCATCCCGCTCGGCCGGTTCGGCACGCCGGAGGACGTGGCGTGGATCATCGCCACGCTCGCCTCCGGGCAGGCCGGCTTCGTGACCGGCGCCACGTACGACGTCAACGGCGGCGTGCGGATCGACTGAGCACCCATCCCGCTTCGAGAGGAAACGCATGAGCACGCCCACCGCATCCACCGCGACCGCCATCCCCGCCCTGTCGGCGCTCGAGACCGTCTCGGCGCAGGTCGCCGCCTTCAACGCGCACGACCTCGAGGCGTTCGTCGCCACCTACGCGGAGGACGCGGTCGTGGTCGGCGTCGCCGCGGAGCCGATCGTCGGCAGGGATGCGCTGCGCGCGTTCTACGGAGAGCGCCTGACGCACCCGGACCTGCGCTGCGAGATCGACGCGACCACGCTGTTCGGGGACCGCTGGGTGGTCGCGCGCGAGTCGGTCATCCGCGACGGCGTCGCCACCGAGACGATCGCGACGTTCGACGTGCGCGACGGGGTCATCCGGCGGGCGTCGATGCTGAAGGGGTAGCCCTGGTCCGGACCGGTGAACGCACCATCCGGCTCCGACTCGGCGCGGCTGGACGACTGAGCGTGCGTCCACCGGGCGGGAGCGTAGGCAGCCGCGCCTCCACTCTCGGTGCTGCCGGTTTGTCACCTCGGCCTCAGTAGCGGAGAGCATCGCTCGGTTGGATGCGCGCGGCGCGCGCTGCGGCGAGGATTCCGCCAATGGTGCCGACGGCTACGCCGCCGATGACCGCGACCGGCGCCAAGACGGGGTCGAGGACGGGTTGCCAGCGTTGCGCGATCGTCACGACAAGGATCCCGCCGTATCCGAGGACGAGGCCGACGATGCCGCCAACCACGCCGATCGACATCGATTCGGCGACGACGAGGGAGACGATGTGGAGGCGGCGTGCGCCGATCGCGCGCCGCAGGCCGAACTCCTGCTTTCGTTCTATGACCGCGAGAACCATCGCGTTGGCCAAGCCGGCGATGGCTGCCAGGAGGGCGAGACCGGTGAACCCGAACAGTATGGCCTGCACGTCCGATTCGATCTCACTTCGAAGAGTCCGAGGGTCGGACGGGGCCGAGACGGTCAGTGAGTCCGGAGCATACGGGTTGATGACGAGGGGCGCCTGACGTGCAACCTGCCGGCCTGCTCCCGGTTGCGTCAGAATCAGCGCTGAGGACTTCGAGGGCGGCGACGCCTCCGATGCGTCCGAACGGGACATCAGAATCCCGCCGAGAAGCTCTGGTTGCCGTGGCGAGTCGACGATGAGCCCAGCCACGCCGAACGGTACCTCGTCGATGAAGACAATCGGTTCCGAACTCACGCCGCTGAGAAGCGAACGGTTTGCGAGTGTTTGTCCGACGAGGACCTCGCCGGACTGCACAATGTGCTTGCGCCCCGGACTCCACTCGATCGTCATGCGTCCTGCTCGCGTCACGTGCGGTGTGCCGCTGAAGGCATCGATCGCCAGCGGCGGGCGGGCGCTGCCCGCGCGGAAGCTGGATTCTCCATGGCGTTCGAGCACGGCAGCGCTTTCCACGCCCGCGATCTCACCGAGTCGCTCAGGGATCGAGCCCTGGACATCCGGAGTGAACGAATCACGGCCACCGGGCGACCACTCGACCGTGACATCCCGGCTTGTGTGCTGATCAAAGCGAGCGGTGACTTGCGAGCGGGCCGACGAAGCGATTCCAGCAGTCCCCACGGTGAGCCCGACGCCAACGGCGACCGCGGCGACCAGCCCGGCCACCCGCCCGGGCCTGGAGAGGAGGTTTGCCCAGGCGTCACTGAGCACATCACGAAACCGCAGTCGAGACGGGCGCCCGTCCACCTCTTCGGCGGGTGTCGTATCCACTCGCTCTGCGGGTTTCGGGGGTGGGCGACCCGTATCGGGTGTGGCATCGACAAGAACGCCGTCCCGAAGCGTCACGCGCCTCGTGCCGGAGCTGGCCACCTCGGGCGAGTGTGTGACGAGTACGACGATTCGTCCTCGCGCATGAGTTCGTTTGAGCATGTCTACGACCGCTGCGCTACTGGCGGCGTCGAGGTTTCCTGTCGGCTCGTCGGCGATGACAATGGGTGTTCTGCTTGCGAGCGCGCGCGCCACAGCGACGCGTTGGCGCTCGCCGCCCGAGAGAAGGGTGCTCGGGGTGTTCGCCAGAGCTTCGATGCCGAGCTCTTTCAGAGCGTCGAGTGCGAGCCGGCGGCGGACCTTCTTGTTCACTGCCCTGTACACGAGGCCGAGCTCCACGCTGTCGATCGCCGGCCGCCGTTCCAGCAGATGGAAGTTCTGGAAGACGAACGAGAAAGTGGTGGAGCGCAGTTCGGCCAACTTCCGTTCGGAGAGCTCTCCGACCTCGGCAGGGCCAATCGAGTAGTCACCGGAAGTGGGCCGATCGAGGGCGCCGATGACGTTGAGAAGGGTCGATTTGCCGCCGCCCGACGGTCCCTCGATCGCGAGGAAATCGCCATCGTTGATCGTGAGGTCGATGCCGCGGAGGATCGTGACTTCGCGACCACCCGCTCGAACGGTCCTCCGCACCTTCGCAAGCCGCAGGGTGGGCATCAGCCGACCTTCACCAGGTCGCCTGACTGCAATTCCCCCGGTCTCAGTGGAGCAACGGCTGAACGCCCGTCCAGCGAGCCGGTCTCCTGCACCCGCACCTCCGTGAACGAACCGTCGCCCTGTCGCTTGAGGACCCGCGACGTCCCGTCGGCCGATGCGCTGACGGCTCGCGAGGGCACGATGAGTGCCGAGTCCGCGATGACCTTCACCGTGAACTCGGCCAGAACGTCGTCGTGCAACCACGCGGGATCGAATGGTGCGTCCTGTGAGCTCACGATCTTCACCAACACGTCTGCGGCCGCAGCGTTCTTGGTATCTCCGCCCTGCGTGGGAGAAGCCGTGTCCTGAGAGATCGTTGCCACCGTTCCCGGTAGCGATGTGCCCCCGTGATCGATTCTGACCGGTGTTCCCTCAGCCAGTTGACTCGCGGCCGAAGCCGCGACTTCTGCGATTGCGACCGCGGCACCGTCCTCGACGGTGAGTGTCGTCTCGCCTGTCACACGAGCGCCGACCTGTGGCACCGCCTGAGCAAACGCCGGAAGGCTGGCGACGATCATGAAGTCGTGCCGCGAAAACACCAGGGCTTCTGTCGTCGTCGGCGTACTACTCGGCCCGGCACCGCTCGTGCTCTCAGGAAAATGACCAGAACTGGTCGGCGACGTCGCGGATGGTCCCTGCGTCGTTCCCGCTGGCGCTGCGTAGCCGTTCCTCTCGTACAGGAGACGAACGGCTCGCTCGGTCGACGCCCCGAAGGAACCGTCGACACTTACGTCCAGGCCGGCAGCGCGCAGCCCAGCCTGCAATTGAGAGACGTCCGGGCCGTTCATGCCGAGGGAGAGATCCCGGTAGAAGGCGAATGCGCCGGGAAGAGCGAAGAGTGGCCGCCCGTCGACCTCGAGTACCGTCGCGCCCGCAGCAATCGGCGCTCCAACGGCGACCGGCGTCCTGGTCACGACCGACGAGTCGCCTCGCGGAGGAACGCTGTGAACGTGTACGGACTCACGCGTCACTGTGGCGCGGGCGGAAATCGTCTTCGCTAGTCCTTCGTGAACAACGCGTGCCGTAACGGCTGTGGGGGTGGGGGGTTTCGCCGCCGCTTCTCGTTGAGCGGGGGACTGAAAGACGTCTGCGACAAACCATCCTGCGGCCAGAAGACCACAGGCGAGAGCTCCCGCAGCTAAGCCGAGAACGAGTCGCTTACGCACAGCACTACTTCCCATCTTCCCCTCACCTGCAGATCGGGCTCACGCGGATCCAGCGGCAACCTCAGCCTTGCAGAAACGTCAGTCATCTAATATTCTTCCATGGTTTACGGGAAGTGATCGACTACTGATATCAGTGGGGAACAACATGCGTCTGAGACCTTGCCTCTGCGGCTGGCCTCCACATCCACGCGGGTTACGGCTCACTGGCGGTGACGACCTCGCGCGGCACGGGATGGACCAACCTGGCTGGATCTGGGAAGCGAACAGACCTCTCGTCTGGCCAGTTCATCTGCTAGCCGGGACTCACCCTCCGGTGCAGCAAACCAGCTGATGCGAAAAGCCAGCCTCCTCATCGCCTGTCTGGGTGCTGTTGCGCTCGCCGGGTGTTCATCCGCCGCCGACCGGAAGCCCACGCTCCCGCTGCCAAGCAAGAACCTCGCCGCGTGGACGATGCCCTTGGACCAGTACGTCTACACCACCGACTTCGCGCTGAGCAGCGACTATGCAGAGAACCTCTTGATCTCCCCGTGCATGGAGAAGAACGGCTACTCCTTTCCGGTTCCGTTCCTGAACCTGGACGCCCTTCATGGCCCGTCGTTCAACGACGCTGGAGCACGGCTTTTCAACCTGGAGCTTGCTCAGCAGTACGGGTATCACGTCGCGCCGAATCCTGACCCGGGCGCTCAGCAGTGGCGCGAGATCAGAGCGACGTCGCCGAAAATGTCCGATGCGGAGTTCGCGGTCTTCTCTCAATGCTTGAAGGATGCGCGCACACAGGTTCATCTCCTCCCGCAATCCGCTCAGGCGGCGAGCAGCTATGCGAACGATGCGATGTCGCGAGCGAGTACCGACGCCGACGTGGTCGCGGCTGCGAAGGCATGGCGAGAATGCATGCGACCCGTGGGAGTCTCTGATCTGCCTGCGTCCCCGCTTGATATGCCGTCTGCCGGACTGAGCCAAAGGTACGGGCTGAATGCTGACGGCGGATCGGACAAGATCACCCAGGACGAGCTCCGGGTCGCTACGGCTGATGCGCAATGTCAGGACGACACCGGTTACCGGCAGAAGCTGTACGACGCAACGTGGTCGAACCAGGTTGAAGCTCTGCGTGACAACGCTGACGATCTCAAACGCTCGTACGATGCGATCCGCAAGCATCGAGCAGAGGTGGCCGCCGTGATTGCGGAACATGGTCCCGCAACGGGCGGATGAGGTTCGGGGACCCCTCTCCGCGCTCTACGCCCCTCAGCGCCGCACCCCGTACCGCGCGTCGAGCGCGGCGTCCGGCGCGGGTGCGCCGAAGGCGGCGGTCCAGGCGCCGTCGACGGCGATGGACTGGCCGCTGATGTAGCCGGACTCGTCGCCCAGCAGGTAGGCGACCAGCGAGGCGACCTCGTCCACGGTCGCGATCCTGCGCAGCGGCGGGCCATCGGCCAGGCCGCGCTCCTCCGCCTCGGGGTCCGGCGCCGACGCGATCTGCGCCTCCAGGTGCGGGGTGCGGACGCCGCCGGGGGCGACCGTGTTGGCGCGGATGCCGTAGGCGCCGTAGCTGACGGCGACGCTGCGGCTCAGCGCGTCGATGCCGCCCTTGGTGAACTCGTAGGCCGCGTGGTCGAGGAAGCTCGCGCGGCCGTGGATGGAGCCGACGTTCACGATGGAGCCGCCGCTGGTCTGGTCGACGAACGCGGAGACGGCGGCGGAGCAGCCCCACAGGTAGCCGAGGCCGTTCGTCTCGACCACGGCGCGGACGGTCTCCTCGTCCAGTTCGTGCAGCGGGGTGCGGCGCGTGATCCCGGCGTTGTTCACCCAGCCGGCGAGCGGGGCCAGCGCGCGGGCGCGGTCCGCGGCTGCGGTGTGCGTCGCCCGCTCCGCCGAGTCGCCGAGAACGACGGCGGCGCAGACGCCGGCCTCCACGCTGTCCGACGGCGAGCGCTCGACGCCGACCACCAGCCAGCCGTCGGCGGTCAGCCGCTCCGCGATCCCCCGGCCGATGCCCTTGCCGGAGCCCGTCACGACGACGCTGCGGTTCATCCCTGCCTCCCGAAGTCGACGCTACCGGGCGCGAAGCCGAAGCCGAACCCCGGCTCGTCGCCCGGCCGCGCGTGGCCGGCGTCGAAGGCCGGGCCACCGGTCACCAGCGTGGGCGACGGGTCGTAGGGGTTGCCCTCCGGTCCCCGGCCGAACGTCTCGACCGCGACGCCGGGCAGGTGCGCGCACACCTCGGGGCTGATGTGGCAGGAGACGGCCAGGTCGCGCTCGCGAGCCCAGGCCAGGAACTCCAGCGCGGGGGTGATCCCGCCGAGGGCGACGACGTCGAGTCGCGCCAGATCGAGGGCGCCGCCCTCGGCGAGAGCCTTCAGGACGGCCGGGTCGGTGACCTCGTCGCCGACCGCGACCCGCTGGCCGCCCTCGGCGCGGACGCGCGCGTTGCCGGCGACGTCCTCCGGCAGCAGCGGGTCCTCCAGCCAGGCCAGCCGCGGCGCGTCCCACGCGCGCAGGTCCGCGAGCGCCTCGTCCGCGTCCCGCCAGCCGAAGCCGACGTCCACCACCAGCCCGGTGCCGGACGGGAGGCTGCGGTCCAGCTCGGCGAGCAGGTCGCGCATGAGCGCGTTGTCCGGCGAGCGCGAGATCTTCACGAGCGGCCAGCCGGCCTCGGCCTGGCCGACGACCTCCGCGACCAGGCTGTCGACGGTGCGGCCCGGAGTGGGATACGCGGCGACGAGCATCGCGGGACGCGCGGAGCCGTCCGCGCCGGTGAGCCGCCAGACCGGGACGCCGTCGAGGCGGGCGCGGAGGTCCCAGAGAGCGATGTCCACCATCCCCAGCGCGCGCCGGACCAGGCCGACGCGGCCGACGATCGCGCTGCCGCGGTACGCGCGCTCCCACAGCGCCGCCGTGTCCAGCTCGCCGCCCTGCACGTGCGGGGCGATCAGGCGCTCGACGATGTCCGCCATCGGCGCCTCGCGGGTGAGCGCGTAGGAGAGGCCGGCCGCGCCGTCCTGCTCGACGCGCACGGCCGCGTACTCCCGCCGGGTGACGGTCATCGCGCCGAGCTGCAGCGGTTCGCGCAGCGGCAGGGCGACGGTCGCCGTGCGGACCGTGCGGGAAGCCCCGCCGGTCACGGCTTCGGCACCGAGGCGAGCGGGACGCCGTAGTCGACCATGAAGCCGCCGTCCACGTACAGGGTCTGGCCGTTGAAGTAGCTCGCCTGGTCGGAGAGCAGGAAGGCCACGGTCTCCGCGACCTCGGACGGCTCGGCCAGGCGCCCGGCCGGGATGCGGGCGAGGATGGTCTCCTCGCTCAGCGTCCCGGCCGCGACTCCCTGCCGGAACACGCCCGTGTTCACGTAGCCGGGCGCGACCGCGTTGACCCGCACCCCGCGCGCCGCCCACTCCGCGCCCGCCGTCGCCGTCAGGCCGATCACCGCCGCCTTGGTGGAGGCGTACGGCGCCCGGCCCGCGGAGCCGCGCGAGGAGATGGAGGAGATGTTGACGATGCGCCCGCCGCCCGCGGCGAGCATGTGCCGCCCCGCCGCCTGCAGGCACAGGAAGACGCCGTGCAGGTTCACGTCGACGACGGCCTTCCACTCCTCCCAGGCCAGGTCCTCGATGGCCCGGTGCCGCTGGATGCCCGCGTTGTTGACCACCGCATCCAGCCGCCCGAACTCGGCGACGACGCCGTCGAACACGGCGGCGACGTCGCCGGGGTCCGTCACGTCCAGCCTGCGGTGCACGATGCCGTCGACCGGCTCGGTCTCGGTCAGGCCGGGCACCAGGTCGGCGGCGACGACGCGGTAGCCGCCGGCGGCGAGCCTGCGGCCGATCTCCCAGCCGATGCCGGCGGCGCCGCCGGTGACGATGGCGACGGGCGCCTCTGCGGCGGACGCGGGGGTGGCGGACGTGGATGCGGTTGCGGTCATACGGGGGCCTTTCAGACGGTGATGGTGCCGGCGGTGATGACGCGGTCGGAGTCGGCGGGGAAGCCGACCCGCTTCACCGAGGCTTCCACATTGGTGGAGTGCATGAGCGTCGACGGGCTCGCGAACGCCGCGCTCGCGAGCTCCAGCCTGCCGTTCTCGAAGCGGCAGCCGGTGGCGCGGTAGTGGTTCACGCCTCCGGTGACGGACAGGTGCGTCCCGCTGCCGTCGCTGCGCGCGAAGGAGCTGTCGGCGAGCAGCCAGGTGATCGCCTTGTCGCCGGCGCGGGTGAACGCGGTGCCGGAGCCGGTCACGACGCTGCCGCCGGTGACCTCGACAACCTGCTCCGACGTCCCCGCCGCCTGGACGGTGACATTGTCGAGCCTGCTCGCAGTGAACCGGGTGCGCGCGGACGCGGTCTGCACCGGGTCGGATCCTGCCTTCGCCGTGAGCGTCGAGCCGCGGAAGGTCACCTCGCCCGCGCCGAGGATCGTCATCCCGCCCACGTTCTCCAGGGTCGTGTTCTCGAAGGTGACGGGCGCTTTCACGGTGGCGTTCGTGAGCGCACCGGGCGCCGCGAAGCCGAACCAGGAGTCGCGGATGACGGTCGGCCGGGTGGAGGCGGTGGAGGACTGGGTGATGATCAGGGTGCTGTCGGCGGTGCAGCCGGTGAGCTGAGCGCCGTCGGCGTTGATCCACAGCATCCCGGAGCCGGCGAGGCTGGGCTTGCCGATCACGCGCACGTCCTCGAGGGTGAGGTCGGTGATCCGCACCCGGGCGACGAACCACGAGCAGATGTGCTTGCGCACCGTGATCCGCTTCGCGGCGGAGCCCCACGCGGCGCCGGAGTTGGCGAAGGTCATCAGCCCGGAGTTGCCGGTGTAGGTGAGGTCGTGCTCGTACTGGCCGTGCGTGACGAACGGGCCCTCGTCGTCCCCGTCGCCGTGGCAGTTCTCGACCATCGAGTACGCGCTCGCGGTGAAGTCGTTGAGGTGCCGGGCGTTGGAGGTGTGGCAGTTGGCGACGTACCCGTACAGGCAGTAGATCTGCTGCGTCAGGTAGCCGGCGCCGCCGTAGGTGACTGAGGTCGGGTTGGACAGCGTGCACGCGATGGTGGAGTAGAACGTGTTCCAGCGGCGCATGATGAGCGGCCAGAACGTCTTCGACCCGACGACGTTCTCCACGTCGCAGCGGACCGCGTACTCGAAGGCGATCGGGTGCGAGCCGGTGTACTGGTCGGTGCCCTTGCCGCGGAACACCAGGTTCGCGATCCGGATGTCCTGCACCGGCTGGACCCGCGTCCAGGTGATCGTGCGGCCCGCGGCGAGCGGCCAGCCGTTCTTGTAGTTCACCCGGACGTGCGTGCCGTCGACGATCTGGGTGACCTGCACGAGCTTCTGCAGCTCGCGCTCCCAGCGGCCGCTGAGGGCGTTGACCTCGGCGGCGTACCACGAGTCGACCGCGAACCAGCTCGAGTCGGCGACCTCGAAGATGTCGCCGAGGTCGGGGATGGCCGCGCTGAGCGTGACCGTCTGGGTCTCCGTGCTCCGCACGCCCTGGAAGAACATCACGGCGGCGAACGGGTCGTCCGTTCCGGCGTTCTCGATCCCCTCGGTCGTCATCAGGTGGCCGCCGAAGTCCAGCTCCAGGTGCGAGCGGACGAGTTTGTGACGGCGGACGAAGTTGAGGTCGGTGTGCGCCTCGATGCGGTGGATGGAGCCGTCGGCGACCATCGCGTCCAGCGCGTCGTCCGCCGGGGCGTCCGGGCCCATCACGCCGAACTGGCGGAAGTCGACCGTTCCGGTGTGCTGGAGCAGCCAGACGGTCCCGCTCTTGCCCGTGACGACCGTTCCGCCGTTGACGGTCCGCCCGGCGCCGGGGGCGCCGCGGTAGACCAGGCCGCCGATGTCGCCGGGCTTGCGGTAGCCGGTCGCGACGGCGACGTCCCCGTCGCCCGCTTTGATCTTCGCGAGGTCGGCGACGAGCCGGGCCCGCTTGACGGAGCCGGAGGTGTCGCCGCTCGCGACGACGGCCGCATCCGCGGGGGCGACGGCCCCGAGCGCGCCGACGCCGCCGATCGCGGCGGCACCGAGGCCGACGATCAGGCCGCGACGCGAGCCGGAGCGGGGGGCGTCGGGGCGCTCGGCCCCGGGGACGGTGGTGCGGGAGGTACGGTTCATTGCGCAGTGCTCCTTTCTGTCAGCCGGCGACAGCGATGTCGCCGAGGATGATGCGGGCGGTGGGTTCGGGAAGGGTGCGGTCGACGCCGTGCTCGGCGCCGCCGTCGTAGACGAGCGTCGACGCGCCGCCGAAGCCGGAGGCGGGAAGACGCAGGCGGCCGCCGGTGAACCGGCAGCCGGTGACCCTGGCGTGGTTGACGCCGGACTCGATGGCGAGGTGCGCGGTGCCGGCCGGTGCGGACGAGGAGATCCCGGCGATCCGCCAGGCCACCGTGCTGCCGCCATCGCCGCGGGCGATCGTGGCGCCCGAGCCGCGCGTCGTCGAGATCAGCGTGCCGTCGACGCTCACGGACTGGTCGCGCGCCGCGTTGGCGACGAGCGCGACGCCGTCGATCGTCCCGCCGCGCACCGTCAGCTCGCTCGCCGCGACGGTGAACGGCGCGCCGTCCGCCGGCCCGCTCAGGTCGCAGTCGACGAAGCGGAGCGGCCCGGAGCCCCTGGCGACCGCGCCGTCGATCCCGGCGATGCGGCAGCGCACGAACGAGACCGGAGCGGTCACCGGCGTCTGCACGAGCACCTGGCCCTTCGGCAGCGTGAGCGTGCAGTCCTCGATCACGGTCGGGCGCGTTGAGCGCGCGCTGCGCTGGCCGACCGCGAACAGGTCGGCCGTGCAGCCGCGCAGCTGGGCGCCGTCGGCGTTGATCGTGAGCGTGCCCGCCGGGTCGAACGTGCTGCGCGCGATCACGCGGACGTTCTCGAGCGTCAGGTCGGTGATCTTGGTGGACGCGACGAACCACGAGCAGACGTGATCGCGGACGGTGATCCGCTTGGCGGCCGTCCCCCACTGGCCGCCCGAGTTGGCGATGTCCATCAGGCCGGAGTTGCCGATGAAGGTGAGGTCGTGCTCGTACTGGCCGTGCGTCGTGAACGGGTTGCCGCCTTGGTCGTCGCCGTCGCCGTGGCAGTTCTCGACCATCGAGTACGCGCTCGCCGTGAAGTCGTTGAGGTGCCGGGCGTTGGAGGACGTGCAGTCGCGGACGTGGCCGTACAGGCAGTAGATCTGCTGGGTGAGGTAGCCGGCGCCGCCGTAGAAGACGGTCGGCGGGTTCTCGATGGAGCAGCGCTCGGTGACGAAGTGGGTGTTCCAGCGCCGCATGACGACCGGCCACCAGGTGTGCGTCGCGTGGATGTCGGCGACGTCGCAGCGCACGGCGTACTCGAACGCGGTGGGATGCGAACCGGTCAGCTCCCTGCCGTCGGGCAGCGAGCCGTCGGTGGGCCCGTCGTAGGGGCCGGCGCCGACGAAGCGCATCCTGCTCACCCGCACCCGCTCGACCGGCTGCACGCGCCGCCAGGTGAGCCTCCTGCCTGCGGCGAGCGGCCAGCCGTTCAGGTAGTCGACGCGGATGTGGCCGCCGTCGATCCGCTGGGTGACGCGCACGAACCGCTGCAGCTCGCGCTCGTCTCCGCCTCCGCCCGCGACCTCGTCGCTCTGCACCGCCCACCAGCTGTCGACGGGGAAGCGGGAGGCGTCCGGCACGGCGACGGCGTCGGTCAGCTCGGGCCACGCCTCGGTGAGCGCGTGCGCGATGGTCTCGCCGGTGGGCCTGCCCGTGAAGAACAGCACGGCGCCGAACGGGTTGTCGTGGCTGTTCGGCTCGATGCCATCGGTGGTCACCAGGTGGCCGCCGAAGTCCAGCTCGATGTCGCTGCGGCTGAAGGTGTGCCGCCGCACGAAGTTCAGGTCGGTGTGCGCCTCGATGCGCACGACGGCGGGATCGGCGACCAGGGCGTCCAGCGCCGCGTCCGCCGGGCGGTCGGGCCCGGTGATGCCGAACGCACGGAAGTCGACCGTGCCGTCGTGGACGAGCACCCAGACGGTGCCGCGCGCGCCCGCCACGACCGTTCCGCCGTTCGGCTTGGCGGTCGTCGCCGATGCGCCGCGGTAGAGCAGGATGCCGGCGTCGCCCGGTGCGCGGTAGCCGGCGGCGAGCGCGAGTTCGCCGGTCCCCGCCTTCAGGCGGCCGAGGTCGGCGACCGTGCGCACCGGCCGCACCGAGGCGTTCTGCCCGGTGGCCTCCGCGGGCGCCGCGGCGCCGATCGCTCCCGCGCCGCCGAGCGCCGCCGCCCCGAGGCCGAGCAGCAGCCCGCGGCGGGCGGTCGTCCCCTGTCGTCCCGTGCCGGTCATCGCGCAACCTCCTGGATCGTCGCGGCCATCGCGGATTCGAGCCGGGCGAGCGAGCCGGCCGCGAGCGGGCTCTGCCAGGCTTGGTAGGCGCCGCGCGCGTACGCGGCGTCCGTCGGCAGGTACACGAAGCCGGGACCGTTCGTCAGGTTCATCACGACGACAGGGGTGCCGGGGTTCGCGGCGCGCAGGCCGGTCTGCAGGGGCGAGTACGCCTCGCCGGGATGCGCGGCGAGCACCGCGTCGCCCAGCCGCCAGATCCAGAAGGGATGCCGGACGGTCGGCCCGTCGATGTAGCCGTCGCGCAGGTTGCGGGCCCGGCCGAGCCGTTCCGCCCTGCTGCGCGGGTCGATGTCCGCCCAGCGCTCCTCCAGCTCGGCGAGCGACGGGAGGTCGGCCAGGTCGAGCTCGACGCGGTCCGCGACGGCGGCGACGCGCGTGCTCGGCGGCCGGTCCGCCGGCGTCCAGAGGCCGAGCGGCGCGCCGGACTCGACGATCCCGCTCAGCTCCAGCTCGGAGCCGGGCGCCGGCAGCAGGTCGAGCGCGGCGAGCACCGCGTGCCCGAGCGCGCGGCCGTGCCGGTCGGCGATCCCGAGGTCGCCGGTGTACTGCTCGCGCGGTGCGAGCTCGCCGGACGCGCCCTGCAGGAAGAGCACGGGCGCCCCGGTCTCGCGCTCCACCAGCTCGCGCATCGCACCCACGTAGTCCGGCGAGACGAGCCGGTTCTGCCAGGCCAGCGTCGTGGGGTGGCAGGCGTAGTTGACGATGGTCGCGAGCGGCGAGCCGTCGGAGCGGGTCACGCGGCCGACCACGACCGTGTCGTCCGCGGCGGGGGCGTCCGGGTTGAAGCCGACGATGGCGCGGCCGTCCACGTCCAGCTCGCGGTCCGCGGCGAGCGCGCAGCGGCCGGTGGTCCAGTCGGTGCGGGCCGCCGTCGCCGCCGCCAGCGCCTCCCGCCCCGCCGCGACGACGGCCTCGGCGAGCGCGTCGAGGTAGCCGGCGATCAGCTCGCCGCCCGCGAGCTCGGCGTCGGCGCGGCAGAGGACGGGCCCCGCGTGGGTGTGCGAGAGGGCGATGAGCAGCTGGTGCTCGGCGAGCCCCAGCTCCGCCAGCACGCGCGAACGCACCGACCACTCGTCGTCGACCCTGCGCCACCAGGTGCCGTCGACGGCGGCCAGTACGAGCGGCTCCTCGCCGCCGACGGCCAGTGCCGTGACAGTGAGCGGCCGGTGCGCGCCCTCCGAGCGCTCCCAGTCCGCCGGCCCCCAGTTCTTGGCCCTGATGCCGGTCGGCGGCGTGATGTCGCGTCTCGCCACGCCGAGCGGCGCGTCGGTGTGCGGCACGGCCAGCCGTGCTCCGAGTGCGGTCATCGCCCATCCCTTCCAGTGCGGTTCACAGGTAGTCCCCGGTCCAGTGGTGGGCGCGGGGATGCTCGACGGTGGCGCGGACGGCGTCCGCTCCGGAGTCGAGCGGGTGGAACATCCCGGTGTCGTCGTCGGGTCGGTCGCCGTGCGCGACGACGGTCGCGAGCAGCGCGTCGAAGGGCTCGCCGGCCGGCAGGTGGGCCGTCACGGTTGCGGCGCCCGCGGCGAGCAGGTCGGCGCGGACCGCGTGCCCGAGCGCGGCGAGCGCGTCCGGGTGCCCGGCCGCCTCCAGCACCTCGGCGGACTCGGGCCGCGCAACGGCGTAGCCCGCGCGGTGCGTGTAGACCGTCGCCCCGGCGTACCAGCCGGCGGCGCGGCGCCAGCCGAGGTCGTCGCGGACCGCGGTCAGCGGGCGGTCGGCGCACGTCGTGTCGTAGGCCGCGGCGAGCCCGGAGAGGTCGGCGGAGGCGATCGGCGTCCTCTGCACGCCGAGCGGACCGGCGGCGTCGGCGTCGGAGACGACGCCCTCCACGCGCCGGTGCTGACGGAACGGCAGGAAGCCGCTCCCGGCGTAGACGCCAGGGGTGCCGGTGAACAGCAGCGCCCAGTCGTAGCCCGCCCTACGGCCGAAGGCGACCGCGTCGTCCATCAGCTCGCGCGCGATCCCGCGGCCGCGCGCCCGCTGGGCGACGGCGACGTTGGCGATGCCGAGCACGCGGGCGACGCGGCCGGTGGCGGTGCGCCTGCGCTGGTCGACGAGGTAGAGCGCGCCGGTGATGCCGTCGCCGTCCTCCGCCACGAGCGTCCACGAGCGGTGCACCGGGTCCAGCCGCCAGAGCGGCGCCATGCCCGGCTCGCCGAACGCCTCGTCCCAGAGCGCGACGACGGCGTCCTCGTCCTCCGCGGCGGCGGTGCGCGGCGCGGTCGCGGTCATCGGGCGTCCTCTCTGGTCAGGGCGGCGAACGACAGCGCGGCGCGGTAGCTCTCGCGCGACCGCCGCCACGGGACGGGCGCGTCGCCGCCCCGGGCGACGTCCGCGAGCCGACGGGCGAGGCCGGTGTAGCCGAGGTCGTCGCCGTCGCCGAGCACGAGCTCGTGCGCGCCGTCCGGTGCGAGCACGCGGATGGCGTAGCGGTCGGGGCCGGGCACCCCGCTGACCGCGACGGTGAGCGGGACGCCGTGCACGGAGCCCAGCGCGATCGCGACCGTCTCCGAGCGGGTCGGCAGCTCGCCGCGTGCCGACCGGCCGACCGCGATCGTCGGCCGGGCGCCGGGGATCACCGCGTCCAGCAGCTCGAACGCGTGCAGGCCGACGTTCAGGATGGTGCCGCCCGCGCCCTCCGGGTCGTCCTGCCACGCGCGCTCCGGCGCGAGGAAGCCGGCGATGTCGTGCTGGGCGGACACCTCGACGGCGAGCATCCTGGCGGGGTCGACGCGTTCCGCGAAGGCCGAGACGGCCGGGGCGAACCGCAGCACGGACGCGGTCGAGAACCGGGCGCCCGCGGCGTCCAGCCGGTCGAAGGCCGCGACGGCGTCGGAGGAGGCGGCGACGGTCTTGTTGAGGAAGACCGGGATGCCCGCCGCCGCGCACGCGGAGGCGACCGCGGCGGCACGCGGGGTGCGCGGCGTCGCGACGACGAGGTCGGGGGCGTCGGCGAGCAGGGCGTCCAGGTCGGCGGCGACGGGCGTCTCGAACCGCGCGGCGAAGTCGTCGCGGCGCGCGGGGTCGTCGGCGTCCCACACCGCCGTCGGCGTGCCGCCGATGGCCGCGAGGTTCGCGGCGTCGGCGAACGGGTGGCTGTGCGCGACGCCGGCGAAGGCGACGCGGAACATCGGCGCCATCATGCCATCCGCTCCAGGTCGGCGGCGGTCACCGCGTGCCGCAGCGGCTCGCCGGCCGCAAAGCGCTCCAGCTCGGCCACGACGATCGCGCCCTGGCGCAGCCGGCCCTCCCGCGTCCCCGCCGCCTTGTGCGGGGTGAGCAGGGCGTTCGGCAGCGACCGGAGCGGGTGGCCGGCCGGCAGCGGTTCCTCGTCGAAGACGTCGATCGCGGCGCTCAGCCGGCCGCTGCGCAGCTCGGCGAGCAGCGCGTCCTCGTCCACCAGCCAGGACCGCGCGGTGTTCACCAGCCCGGCGCCGTCGCGCAGCATGGCGAGCTCGCGCGCGCCGATCATCCGGTGCGTCTCCGGCAGCGTCGGCGCGTGCAGCGCGACGACGCCGGAGGAGGCCAGCAGCTCGTCCAGCCCGACGAGCTGCGCGCCGAGCGCCGCGGCCTCGGCCGCCTCCAGCGTCGGGTCGGCGAGCAGGGGGCGCGCGCCGAGCACGCGCAGCAGCTCCAGGTACGCGCGCCCGGTGCGGGAGGCGCCGACGACGCCGATCGGCGCGTCGAGCAGTTCGTGCTGCACGGGGGCGCGCTCGGCGTCCTCCCACTCCGCGCCCGCGTGCAGCGCGTGGTCGAACTGCGGGATGCGGTGCAGCAGTGCGAGGGTGAACGCGAGCGACACCTCGGCGACCGACCGCGCCATCCCCGCTCCGGCCTGCGTCACCAGGACGTCGCGGGCGAACAGCTCCGGGGTGGCGAACGGCTTGACGCTCGCACCGGTGTGCGCGACCACGCGCAGGGCGGGCAGGCGCGACAGGAGCTCCTCGTCGAACGCCGGGACGCCCCACGCCACCACGA
This sequence comes from Leifsonia sp., assembly GCF_051955155.1. Taxonomy (NCBI): domain Bacteria; kingdom Bacillati; phylum Actinomycetota; class Actinomycetes; order Micrococcales; family Microbacteriaceae; genus Leifsonia; species Leifsonia sp. The sequence continues at coordinate 4,182 of NZ_JBQCGZ010000179.1, read as the reverse complement.
CCGCGCGCACGCGCGACAGGTCGTCGCCCGAGCCGAGCGCGGCCGGCACGGACTCCGCCACCAGCAGGTCGCCGCCGAGCCGCTCGGCGACCGCGGCGAGCCGGAGGCCGTCGCCGTCGGCGAAGAACTGCGGGCGCAGCGCCTCCGGCACCGCGACGAGGAGGGAAGCCGGCATCAGCGCAGCCACTCGTCCCTGTGCTCGGCGATGAAGGCGTCGTCGCCGAGGTGCGGGTAAGCCAGGCGCACCCGCTCGATCTCCTCCGCCTGGCCGGGCGACAGCGTCTCCGCCTCGTCCAGGCACCAGACGCCCTCCAGCAGGCCCTGCTGGCGCAGCACCTCGTGCACGCCCGCGATGACGCCGGCGAAGCCGTTCACCGGGTCGAAGACGGCCGCGTTCAGGTCGGTCAGGTCGGCCGCGAGCGCCGAAAGCTCCGCGGAGGCGGCCGCGTCGCCGCTGTGGTGGCGCTTGGCCAGCTCCAGCACACCCGTCGCCGCGCGCGTGCCGACGGCCCACTGGCCGAGCAGGCCGCCCGCGAAGCGCAGCTCGCGGTCGCCGACGTGGTGCACGGCGGTGAGGTCGGCGACGATCGCGTCGTCGTTGCCGGTGTAGAGGCTCACCGCGTCGGCGCGGTCGGACTCGCCGACGCCGCGGACCAGCTCCGCGGTGCGGTAGCGGTCGAACGGCGCCGCCTTGACGGCGACCACGGAGGGCAGGTCGGCGAAGCGCCGCCAGAACGCCCGGGACAGCACGGGGCCGCCGATCGCCTCCTGCAGGTAGAAGCCGATCACCGGCAGCACCTCGCCGACGGCGGCCGCGCGCTCCAGCAGCGACTCCTCGGTCGCCCCGGCCACGCGCGGGCTCAGCAGCACCGCGTGGTAGCCGAGCGAGGCCGCGAGCTCCGCCTCCCCGACCGCCTGCGCGGTCTCGCCGACAACGCCGGCGACCCGGACGAGGGGACGGTCGGCCTCCGCGTCCAGCACGTCTGCGGTCAGGGCGAGCACCGGCTCCAGCAGCCCGCGCTCCGGCTCGTGGATCTCGAACTGCGTGGTGTGCACGGCGATCGCGATGCCGCCGGCCCCGGAGGCCAGGTAGTAGCGGGTGAGCGCGCGCTGCCTGCGCTCGTCGAGGCGGCGCGACGCATCCAGGGCGAGGGGGTGAGCGGGGATCACGGCGCCGTCGCGGAGCACCCGGGCGACGTCGGCGGGGAGGACGGGGGCCATCTCAGAACCGCCCGTCGCGCACGGCCCACTTGGTGGGCTTGCCGGAGGTCGGCAGGCCCTGGCGCAGCCAGTCCGCCTGCCACTCGATGAGGGTCCCGGCCGGCACGTCCGGATAGCCGAACAGCTCGAAGCAGCGGCCGGCGTCGTTCAGCAGCGCGGTGGGCGCGGGCTCACCCGCGAACGCGACCTCGGTGTCCAGCAGCTCGCCGAAGCGCTCGGCCACCCGGCGCACGCCGAGCTGCTCCGGACCGGTCAGGTTGAGGGTGAACACCGCGTCGCTGGCGTGGCCGAGCGAACGCAGCACGACCTCGTTCGCGTAGCCCTGCCAGACCACGTTGACGGTTCCGGTGGTCAGGTCGACCGGCGCGCCGGCGAGCACGGTCGAGCCGATGTCGGCGAGCACGCCGTAGCGCAGGTCGATCGCGTAGTTGAGGCGGACCAGGGCGACGCGGGTGCCGCGCGTGACGGCGCCGAACTCGAACACCCGCTCGCGGCCGAGGCACGACATCGCGTACTCGCCGACCGGGGCCGGGGCGTCCGACTCGACGGAGCCGCCGCTCGCGGCGGGGACGAACGGGTAGACGTTGCCGGTGGAGAGCGCGGCGATCGCGCTGTCGCGGTAGCGGCGCGCGACGCGGTCGGGGAGGGCCGCGTTCACCTCCCACGCCCACGAGGAGTTCGTCGCGGCGCCGAACTTGGCGCCGACCATGAAGATCACCGACGGCGCGTCCGGCAGCTCGGCGAAGTCGGCGTCGGAGAGCAGGTCGAACGGGACGGCGACGACGCGCTCGGCCGCGAGCCGTTCGCGCATCGCCGCGTCTCCGAAGCGCGAGACCGCGTACACGGTGTCGCCGCCGCGGCCGGCCTCGTCCAGTGCGCGCCTGGCGAGCACCGAGAGGGTCGGGCCCATCTTGCCGCCCGCGCCCAGGATGACCAGGTCGCCGGAGCCCTCCGCGAGGTCGGCGACCAGCTCGGGGCGCGGCGTCGTGAGCGCCTGTTCGAGGTCGTGCTCGGAGCGGAACATGTCTGCCTTTCGGATCGGTGCGCCGGTCATCCCTTGATCCCGGCCGAGGTGACGCCCTCCTGCACGTAGCGCTGGGCCACGGCGTAGGCGAGGAAGATGGGCACGAGCGCGACGACCGAGCCGGCGAGCATCACGCTCAGCGGCACGTTCTGCTGCTGCAGCGAGGAGATGCCGACGGTCAGCGTCCACATGTCGGAGCTTTTGCCGATGATGAGCGGCCACAGGAAGTCGTTCCAGTGCCACAGGAACACGAAGATGCCGAGCGTCGCGAGCACCGGCTTGCAGAGCGGCAGCACGATGGTCAGGAAGATGCGGAACTCGCCGGCGCCGTCGATCCTGGCCGCCTCGAACAGCTCGTCCGGCAGGCCCTGGATGAACTGGCGCATCAGGAACACGGCCTGCGCGTTCGCGAGCGTGGGCAGGATGAGGCCCCAGTAGGTGTCGACGCCGCCGAGCTTCGCCATCACGATGAAGGTCGGGATGAGCGTGACGTGGAACGGCACCATCACCATCGCCAGGAACGACCAGAACATCGTCTCCTTGCCCCGGAACCGCTTCTTGGCGAACGCGTAGCCGGCCATCGCCGACAGCAGCAGCACGGCGACGACGCTGACCACCGCGTAGACGAGGGTGTTCAGCAGCCACATCAGGATGTTCTGGCCGCCGAGCACCTGCTCGTACGAGGCGGTGGACAGGTTCCACGGCAGCAGGCTCGCCGGGAAGTCCACGGCGAGGCCCGGCTTCAAGCTCAGCACCACCATCGCGTAGAAGGGGAAGAAGCAGGCGACGGCGGCGATGCTCAGCCAGATGTAGCGCAGGACGAGCCCGGTCCTGGTCGGCTCGAGGGCGCGGAACGCGCGGACCCTGGGTGCGGTCGTGGTCATTTCTGCCTCCCGATCAGCCGGCGCTGGATGAGCGCGACGACGAGCGTCATCACGAAGAGGGCGACGCCGATCGCGGCCGCGTAGCCGTAGTCGGAGTACTTGAAGCCCTGGTCGTAGAGCATGTAGACGAGCGAGTAGCTGGCGTGCGCCGGGCCGCCCTGGGTCATCACGTAGACCAGGTCGAACACCTGGAACGAGGAGGTCGTCTCGATCACCGCGAGGAAGAACAGGGTCGGCTTCAGGTGCGGGAGCACGATGTAGCGGAACCGCTTCCCGGCGCCCGCGCCGTCCATCAGCGCCGCCTCCTCGTGCTCGCGCGGCACGTCCTGCAGCGCGGCGATCACGATGAGCATCCCGTAGCCGAACCGCGACCAGACGCCGACCACCACGAGCGCGGGGACGACCAGCACGGCCGAGTTCAGCCAGGACCCGCCGAGCCCGAGCGGCGTCATCAGCGCCGACCAGGGTCCGTCGGTCGAGAAGATCCACTTGAAGATCGCTCCGGCGAGCACCAGCGAGGTGATCACCGGGAGGAAGAACACCGACCGGAAGAAGCGGCTCCCGCGGAACGCGCGGCGCACCCCGAGCGCCATCGCCACCGAGAGGGCAACCGAGATCGGCACCGCGAGCACCGAGTACGCCAGCGTGACGCCGAGCGCCTGCCAGAAGGTCGGGTCGGCGAGCATCCGCTGGAAGTTCTTCAGGCCCTCCCAGTCGAGCTCGCCCGAGATGTCGTAGTCGAAGAAGCTCAGGCCGACGCCCGCGATCGCCGGGCCGAAGCGGAAGGCGAGGAACAGCAGGAAGGCCGGCAGCACGAAGAACAGGCCGATGCGTGCCTCGCGGCGGGCCAGGACGCGCTTGGTGAGCCCGGGCGGGCGACCGCCCCGGCGGGCGTCGTCCGGCCGGTCCGCTGCGGGGGGCGGCGGCGGTGCGATGCGGGTGGTGGTCACGGGGGTTCCCTCCAGACCGCGGCGGGGGCCGGCGTGGCGGGGTCGCATCCCCGCCCCCGGGGGCACATGATGATCGGCGGGGCGGCGGCGGGCGCGGCCTTCA
>NZ_JBQCGZ010000178.1:0-2891 GCF_051955155.1 Leifsonia sp. | reverse complement strand
TAGACGATCCGGCCGCGGGTCAGATCGTAGGGGCTCAGCTCCACGATCACGCGGTCCTCGGGGAGGATGCGGATGTAGTGCTGACGCATCTTGCCGGAGATGTGGGCAAGAACCTTGTGGCCGTTGGTCAGCTCCACGCGGAACATCGCGTTCGGGAGCGCCTCGATCACAGATCCTTCGATCTCGATGACACCGTCTTTTTTGGCCATAGCCTCACTGTCGCTAAAAGTTGGGGTTTGCTGGTCGTGCGTTGACTCGGGTCACGGCATACGGAAAGCACGCCTAAGACACCAAGGATCAATCTTATGGGAAGTCCGCCGGATTCGCCAATCCTGGTCTATGATCTGCTCCCGCTCTCAGCGAACGCGCGGTTCAGGCGATCGGGGCCGGCGTGATGCCGAACGGGGCGAGTCCCGCCGCGCCGCCGTCTTCCGCCGTCAGCACCCAGATGCCGCCGGCGTGCACGGCGACGCTGTGCTCCCAGTGCGCGGCAGCGGAGCCGTCCTCGGTGGCGACGGTCCAGCCGTCGTCCTTCACGTAGGTGTCCTGGTCGCCCAGCACCACCATCGGCTCGATCGCGACCACGAGTCCCGGCTTGACCTCGGGGCCCTTGGCGCGGACCCGGTAGTTGAACACCGGCGGCTCCTCGTGCATGCGCCGGCCGATGCCGTGGCCGATGTAGTCGGTGAGGATGCCGTACTCGCCCTGCGACTGGATGTAGTCCTCGATCGCCTCGCCCACCTCGTTGAGGTGCCGCGCCGTCGTCAGCCGCGCGATGCCGTGCCAGAGCGACGCCTCCGTCACGTCCGACAGCCGCTGTCGCTCGGCGACGACCTCGGGCCGAGCCGGGTCGGGGAGCACGAAGGTGCGTGCCGCGTCGCCGTTCCAGCCGTCCTGGATCGCCCCGCTGTCCACTGAGAGGATGTCCCCCGGCTGCAGGATGCGGGAGCCGGGGATGCCGTGCACGACCTCGTCGTTCACCGACGCGCAGATCGTGTGGTGGTAGCCGGCCTCGAGCGTGAAGTTCGACCGCGCGCCCAGGGCCTCGATCGCCGCCTCGGCGATGCCGTCCAACTCGATCGTCGTGACACCGGCCGCGACCGCGTCCGCGACGGCGGACAGCGATGCGGCGGTGGCACGGCCCGGCGCCACCATCTGGCGGAGCTGGGCGGGCGTCTTGTAGATCGACTTCCTGAAGACCACGGAGGTTACGCGACCGGCTCGTCGGCGCCCGCGAGCGGGTGGATGCCGCGGCCGGCCAGCGCCTCGCGGATGCGCGACGCGACCTCGTCGATGCCGCCGAGCCCGTCGACCTCGACCAGCAGCCCGCGCTCGCGGTACACGTCGATCAGCGGCGACGTCTCGCGCAGGTAGACCTCCTGGCGGTGCCGGATGGCCTCCTCGGAGTCGTCCGCGCGGCCCTGCTCCGCAGCGCGCTTGGTCAGGCGGGCGACGATCTCGTCCTGATCGGCGACCAGCTGGATCACGGCGCCGAGCTCCTCGCCCTTCCCGGCGAGCAGGTCGTCCAGGTAACGCACCTGGTCCAGCGTGCGCGGGTACCCGTCGAGCAGGAAGCCGTCCTTCGCGTCCTCCTCGGCGAGGCGGTCGGTGACCAGCTGGTTCGTGAGGCTGTCCGGGACGTAGTCGCCCGCGTCCACGATGGCTTTCACCTGCAGCCCGAGAGGCGTCTCGTTCTTGATGTTCGCCCGGAAGATGTCGCCCGTGGAGATCTCCGGAATCCCGTAGGCGCTGCTGATGCGGGCGGCCTGAGTGCCCTTGCCCGCTCCGGGAGGTCCGACGATCAGCATTCGAGTCAACGCAGAAGCCCTTCGTAATGCCGCTGCTGGAGCTGGGAGTCGATCTGCTTGACCGTCTCCAACCCGACACCGACGATGATCAGGATGGACGTGCCGCCGAACATGAAGTTCTGGCTGGCGCCGAGCAACGCGAACGCGACGAGCGGGATGAGTGCGATCACACCGAGGTAGATCGAGCCCGGCAGCGTCACGCGCGTCAGCACGTAGTCGAGGTACTCGGCCGTCGGGCGTCCGGCGCGGATACCGGGGATGAAGCCACCGTACTTCTTCATGTTGTCGGCGACCTCCTCCGGGTTGAACGTGATCGCGACGTAGAAGTACGTGAAGCCGACGATCAGGAGGAAGTACAGGAGCATGTAGAGCGGGTGGTCGCCCTTGGTGAGGTAGTTCGTGATCCAGGTCACCCAGGGCGCGGGCGCCTTGCCTGCGGCCGGCTGGTTGAACTGGGCGATCAGCGCGGGCAGGTACAGCAGCGACGAGGCGAAGATGACGGGCACGACACCGGCCATGTTCACCTTGATCGGGATGTACGTGTTGTTCCCGCCGTAGGTCCGCCTGCCGACCATCCGCTTGGCGTACTGCACGGGGATGCGGCGCTGGGACTGCTCGACGAAGACGACGGCGGCGACGATGAGCAGGCCGATGGCGATCACGACCAGGAGGACCTCGATGCTCTGCGACTGCGCGATGGCCCAGAGCGAGCTCGGGAACTGCGCGGCGATCGAGGTGAAGATCAGGAGCGACATGCCGTTGCCGATGCCGCGCTCGGTGACGAGCTCGCCCATCCACATGATGAGGCCGGTGCCGGCGGTCATGGTGATGACCATGAGCATGATCGCGTACCAGGAGTCGTCGGTGACGAGCTGCTGGCACTGCTGGACGGCGGTCGAGCCGAACAGCGCGCCCGAGCGGGCGACCGTGATCAGCGTGGTCGACTGGAGCACGCCGAGCGCGATGGTGAGGTAACGCGTGTACTGCGTCAGCTTGGCCTGACCGGCCTGACCCTCCTTGTAGAGGGTCTCGAAGCGCGGGATGACCACGCGCAGCAGCTGCACGATGATCGACGCGGTGATG
>NZ_JBQCGZ010000177.1:0-6019 GCF_051955155.1 Leifsonia sp. | reverse complement strand
GCGGGGGGGCGGGGGCCCCGGCCCCCCCCCCGCCGCCGGGGGGGGGCCTTCCGTGCCTCCCTGACGCGCCGCCCCGTCGTGTCCGGGGTTCTTCACGCGACACGCCGGCCGGAGGCGCGAACAACTCCGGAACGGTTCCGGGCGTGTCATACCAGGGGATGATTTCGCGCTCTCTCATGGAGTTCGGAGGGTCGGCGGGCGGCCCGCGAGCGTATCCTCTGGGGTATGAAGCACCGCTGGGTCCGCTGGCTGCCTGCTGTGGCCGTCCCCGCCGCGATCGCCGCAGGCGCGATCGTCGCCCCGCTCGCCGCGGGCGCCGCCGACCTGCCGGAGAAGACTCCGGCCGAGGTCCTGAAGCTCGTCGCGGGAAGCGACGCCCGTGCCTTCTCCGGGACCGTCGAGCAGACCTCCGACCTCGGGCTGCCGAGCATCCCGAAGACCTCCGGATCGTCCGCCGACTCGAGTGCCGCGAGCACCCTGGAGCTCCTGATGGGCGACCACACCGCGAAGGTGTACGTCGACGGGCCGGAGAAGGTCAGGGTCCAGCTGCTCGACCAGCTCGCTGAGCGGGACGCGATCCGCAACGGCTCCGACGTCTGGCTGTACGACTCGACCGGGGAGAAGGCGACGCACGTCACGCTGCCCGCGCACGACGCGACCTCCGCCCGGCCCGACGCGACGGCGACGACACCGTCGGCGCTCGCGCAGCGCTTCCTGGCCGCGGTCGACCCGAGCACCTCGGTGACCCTCGGCAGCAACACGAACGTCGCCGGGCGCGACGCGTACGACCTCGTCCTGACGCCGAAGACGTCGGCGACCCTGGTCGGCTCGGTGTCGATCGCCGTGGACGGCGCGACGGGCATCCCGCTGCGCGTCCAGGTCGTGGCACGCGGCGCCTCCGACCCGGCGTTCCAGGCCGGCTTCACGTCGTTCAGCGACCAGGCTCCCGCCGCCTCCGTCTTCTCGTTTACGCCGCCGAAGGGCGCGACCGTCACCGAGCAGTCGCCGAAGAGCGGCAAGCACCGCGACGTCGGCGCCGACCGGAAGCCGGTCGTGACTGGCGAGGGCTGGGCGACCATCGTCTCCCTCCCGGCCGGCTCGGCACCGGCCGCGCTGACCGCCGACCCGCTGGTCGCGCAGCTGACCCAGCCGGTCGACGGCGGGCGTGCGCTCTCGACCTCGCTGGTATCCGTGCTCGTCACCGCCGACGGCCGCGTGCTGGCCGGCTCCGTCCCCATCTCCGCACTGCAGTCCGCCGCCCGGTGACCGAGCCCGCCGCGATAGCGACGAGCGGCCTCACCAAGCGCTTCCGTGCACGCGCGGTGGTCGACGGGCTCGACCTCGCCGTCCCGCGCGGCTCCGTGTTCGGCTTCCTCGGCCCGAACGGCTCCGGCAAGACGACGACGATCCGGATGCTGCTCGGGCTGATCTCGCCCTCCGCGGGCTCGATCGAGGTGCTCGGCGAACCGATGCCGGAGGGCGGCGCCAGGGTTCTTCCGCGGGTGGGCGCGCTCGTCGAGGGCCCGGCCTTCGCGCCGTACCTCTCGGGCGAGGCGAACCTGCGGCGGCGGGACACGGCCGACCGGTTCGCGCCGCGCGCGACGCGGAGCGCCAGGATCGAGGCCGCGCTGGAGCGCGTCGGCCTGTCGCACGCCGCAGGCAAGCACGTGCGCGCATACTCGCTCGGGATGAAGCAGCGGCTCGGGATCGCCGGCGCCCTGCTGACCGACCGCGACCTGCTGGTGCTCGACGAGCCGACGAACGGGCTCGACCCCCAGGGGACGCGCGAGGTGCGCACGCTCATCCGCTCGCTCGCGGACGGCGGGGCCACGGTGTTCGTGTCCAGCCACCTGCTCGCCGAGATCGAGCAGGTCTGCACGCACGCCGCGATCATGCGCGCGGGGCGCTTGGTGGCGCAGGGCTCGCTCGACGAGCTGCGCGGAGCGTCCGGCCCCCGCGTCGAGGTGCTGACACCGGACGGCGACCGGGCCGGCGCGGTGCTCGCCCGGTTCGGCCTGCGCGCCGAGCCCCGGGCGGACGGCGTGGAGGCGGCGCTCCCGGTCCGGGCGCCGGCGGCGGAGGAGCTGAGCGCGGCGCTCGTGGGCGACGGCGTGCGGCTGCGCGGCTTCGCGGTGCGCGCGTCCAGCCTGGAGGAGCGGTTCGTCGAGCTGACGGGGGAGGGTTTCGATGTCGAGCAGTGAGACGGCGGTCGGGGCACGGCTGGCGCGGCCCGCGGCAGGCTGGGCGCTGCTCGGCTCCGAGCTGTCCGTGCTGTTCCGGCGCTGGCGCACCTGGGCGATGCTCGGCTCCCTCGCCGCCGTCCCGGTCCTGATCGCCGTCGCCATCCGGATCACCGGCGGCCGCCGCGGCGGCCCCGGCTTCCTGGAGCAGATCAGCGGCAACGGCCTGTTCGTCGCGTTCAGCGCGCTCGTCGTCTGCGTCCCGCTGTTCCTGCCGCTGACCATCGGCGTCGTCGCCGGGGACACCATCGCCGGGGAGGCGAGCCACGGCACCTTGCGCTACCTCGTCATCGCGCCCGCGGGACGCCTGCGGCTGCTCGCGGTGAAGTACGCGGGTTCCGCGGTGTTCTGCGTGGCCGCCGCGCTCACGGTCGCTGTGGCGGGAGCGGTGATCGGCGCGATCCTGTTCCCGATCGGTCCGGTGACGCTGCTCTCCGGCACCACCGTCCCGATCGGCGACGCGCTCGTGCGGATGCTGCTGATCGCGCTCTACATCGTGGTCTCGCTGCTCGGGATGTGCGCGATCGGCCTGTTCCTGTCCACCCTCACCGACGTCCCGGTCGGGTCGATGGCCGCGACCGCCGTGCTCGCCGTCGTCTCGCAGGTGCTGGACCAGCTGCCGCAGCTGGACGCGATCCACCCGTGGCTGTTCAGCCACTACTGGCTCGGCTTCGCGGACCTGCTCCGGGACCCGATCGCGTGGGACTCGTTCGCGAACAACGCCGTGCTGCAGGCCGGCTACATCGCCGTCTTCGGCGCCCTCGCCGCCGGCCGCTTCCTCACCAAGGACATCCTGTCCTGAGCCGGGCCGCGCCTCAGAGTGCGCGGCGCATGACGGCCCGCGAGGCGCTGGGCTTGCGGACGACCTCGAAACCGCCGGTGCGGAACAGCGACACGGTGCCGTGGTACCGCTCGGCCGCGGAGAGCGTGGGGCGCGCCTCGGTGTCCACCGGATAGCCCTCGATCACGGTCGCCCCGTGCTCGTGCGCGTGCCGGAGCGCGCCCTGCAGCAGCGCCCGGGCGACGCCCTTGCGTCGGTGCTCCAGCCGCACGACGAAGCAGGTGATCGCCCACGGGTCGGCCGGATCGTCGGGCTGGCGCTTGCTGATCGGCGACCGGGCAAGGCTCGGGTACGCGCTGAACGGCTCGACGGCCGCCCAGCCGACCGGCTCGTCGCCGAGCCACGCCACCACGCCGGGCGAGCCGGCCTCCACCTGGGCGTGCAGCAGCTCCGCCTTCTGCGTGCGGTCGGTGCCGTTCCAGTCGGCGCGACTCAGCTTGAACCACTGGCACCAGCATCCCGCGGGATCGCCCTTCGTGCCGAACACCGTGCTGAGCGACTCCCACGTCGAGGCGTCGACCGAGCGTGTGACCACATCGTCCGTCATGCCGCGAACCTACCGCGGGCCGCCGACGTTTTCACCGATCGCCCGCGGCGAGGCCCCGGAGATGGTCATCCCGCCTTCGCGAGCTGCTGCACGCGCTGATGCGAGACTCCGAGCAGTGCGCCCGCTTCCGCCTGTGTCAGGTGCTGCTCTTCGAGCAGCGCACGGACGGCCGCGCGCCGGAGCCCCGCTGCCTTGCGTTGCGCCGCCTCGACCTCCGCCTGCAACCGGTCCGCCTCGGACCAGGCGGCCGCGACCGACTCGGGCAGCTCTATCGACACATCGACGCTGGCGGCGCCTTCGGGCAGATCGAGCAGAGCGGTGACAAGACCAGTCGCCATCTCGTGGATCTCACGAATGGTCCTCGCCTGGGTCACAGCGTCCAACTCGGGGATGCGGATGATCCACCAACGGCCTTCACGCGTCGCCGTCGCCGAATAGGTCTTCCCCATGGAGTCCTCCTACCGCCAGTTCTCCGGTGTACCCGGCACTTTTCTGATCACTTGGCGTACCACGCCGGGTGACACCCGTCCGTGTGTCGGGATGGCGAGGGAGTCGTCCCCCTCCGGGGAGCCCCAGACGTTGTGGCGGCCCTTCGTGCGGAGCAGCCGCCATCCCTGTCGCACGAGGAATCGTTCGACGTCGCGCTGGGAGACTTCCTTGACCATCGAGTCACGCTAGCCCTCCTAGCGTACGACCGCAAGGTCCCCTAGTGTCAGCACATCAAGCGTTTTCACACCTGTATTTCGCCTCCGCCCGCTCGTAGGATTCACGGGTGAGCGACACGACGAGCACGACCAGCGACCGCCGCCTCTCCGACACCGACCTCGACCGCATCGACGCCTTCTGGCGCGCGGCCAACTACCTCTCGGTGGGGCAGATCTACCTCCTGGACAATCCGCTGCTGCGGCGCCCGCTGTCGCGCGACGACATCAAGCCGCGGCTGCTCGGGCACTGGGGGACGACGCCAGGGCTGAACTTCGTCTACGCGCACCTGAACCGGGCCATCCGGGAGCGCGACCTCGACACGATCTTCGTCGCAGGTCCGGGCCACGGCGGGCCGGGTGTGGTCGCCGGCGCCTACCTGGACGGCACCTACAGCGAGATCTACAGCGGCATCGACCAGAGCGAGGAGGGGCTGCGGCGGCTGTTCCGGCAGTTCTCGTTCCCGGGCGGCATCCCCTCGCACGCGGCGCCGGAGACCCCGGGCAGCATCCACGAGGGCGGTGAGCTCGGCTACGCGCTCTCGCACGCGTACGGGGCCGCGTTCGACAACCCCGACCTGCTGGTGGCCGCCGTCGTCGGCGACGGCGAGGCGGAGACAGGGCCGCTCGCGACGGCGTGGCACTCCAACAAGTTCTTGAACCCGGTCACCGACGGCGTCGTGCTGCCGATCCTGCACCTGAACGGCTACAAGATCGCGAACCCCACCGTGCTCGCCCGTATCCCGGAGGAGGAGCTGTTCGAGCTGATGCGCGGCTACGGCTACGCACCGCACCTCGTCTCCGGCGGCTTCGACGGCGAGGACCCGCGCGACGTGCACGTGCGGATGGCCGCCGAGCTGGATGCGATCCTCGACGAGATCGCCGCGATCAAGAAGGCGGCGGCGGCCGGCGAGCTGACCGAGCGTCCGCGCTGGCCCATGCTCATCCTGCGCACGCCGAAGGGCTGGACGTGCCCGCCCGAGATCGACGGCCATCCCGCCGAGAACAACTGGCGCTCGCACCAGGTGCCGCTCGCGGACGCCAGGGACACCGAGGAGCACACCCGGCTGCTGGAGGGCTGGCTGAGCTCGTACCGCCCCGAGGAGCTGTTCGACGAGGACGGCGCCCCGGTGGAGCTGGTGCGCAGCCTCGCTCCCGCCGGGCAGCGCAGGATGAGCGCGAACCCGGTCGCGAACGGCGGCCTGCTGCGCAAGGACCTGCGGCTGCCGGACTTCCGCGACTACGCGGTGGACGTGCCGTCTCCCGGCGAGACGGTCGCCGAGGCGACCAGGGTGCTGGGGGAGTGGCTGCGCGACGTCATGCGGGCGAACCCCGACGACTTCCGGCTGTTCGCGCCGGACGAGACGGCATCCAACCGGCTGCAGGCGGTCTACGACGTGACCGGCAAGCAGTGGAACGCCGAGTACTGGCCGATCGACTCCGACAACCACCTGGTGCCGAGCGGCCGCGTGATGGAGATGCTCAGCGAGCACCAGTGCCAGGGCTGGCTGGAGGGCTACCTGCTGAGCGGCAGGCACGGCGTCATCACGTCCTACGAGGCGTTCATCCACATCGTCGACTCGATGTTCAACCAGCACGCCAAGTGGCTGAAGAGCTCCCGGGGCATCCCGTGGCGGCGCCCGGTGGCATCGCTGAACTACCTGCTGAGCTCGCACGTGTGGCGGCAGGA
>NZ_JBQCGZ010000176.1:0-22872 GCF_051955155.1 Leifsonia sp. | reverse complement strand
TTCGCCGAGTCCGCCGCCCGCCTGCTCGCGGTGCACCGCGAGCTGCTCGCGGGCGGCGACGTCCCCGAGCTGAACCTCGGCGGCGGCTTCGGCATCGCGTACACCGCCGCGGACGACCCCGCGCCGATCGGCGAGCTGGCCCAGCGGATCGCCGAGACCGTGGCGGCGGGATGCGAGGAGCTCGGCATCCCGCTCCCTGTCGTCGCGTTCGAGCCGGGCCGTTCCATCATCGGCACCGCCGGGCTGACCCTCTACACCGTCGGCACGACGAAGGACGTCCTCGTCTCGTACCAGGACGACGCCGAGACCGCCGTCCGCCGCTACGTGAGCGTCGACGGCGGGATGAGCGACAACGCGCGGCCCGCCCTCTACGAGGCGCAGTACTCCGCCCGCATCGCGAACCGGGTCTCCGACGCCGAGCCCGCGCTCGTCCGGGTGGCGGGCAAGCACTGCGAGAGCGGCGACATCGTCGTCGACGCCGACTACCTGCCGGGGGACGTCGCGCCGGGCGACCTGCTCGCCGTCGCGGCCACCGGCGCCTACTGCTGGTCGCTTGCCAGCAACTACAACTACATCGGCCGGCCCGCCGTCGTCGCGGTGCGCGACGGCAGCGCGCGCGTGATCGTGCGCGGCGAGACCGAAGAGGACCTGCTGGCGCGCGACGCCGCGTACGAAGGAGTGAAGGGATGATCGAGTACCGCAACCTCCGGGTGGCCCTGCTGGGCGCCGGGTCGGTCGGCTCGCAGGTGGCGCGCCTGCTGCTGGAGCAGGGGGACGAGTTCGCCTCGCGCGTCGGCGCGAAGCTGGAGCTCGTCGGCATCGCCGTCCGCGACGTCGACGCGCCGCGCGACGTCGACCTGCCGCGCGAGCTGTTCACCACCGACGCGAGCGCGCTGATCCTGGGCGCGGACATCGTCGTCGAGCTGATGGGCGGCGTCGAGCCGGCCCGCGGCTACGTGCTGGAGGCGCTGAACTCGGGCGCGGACGTGATCACCGCCAACAAGGCGCTGCTGGCGACGCACGGCCCCGAGCTGTTCGAGGCGGCGGAGCAGGTCGGCGCGCAGCTCTACTACGAGGCCGCCGTGGCCGGCGCCATCCCGATCATCCGGCCGCTGCGCGACAGCCTGGCGGGCGACAAGGTCACCCGCATCCTCGGCATCGTCAACGGCACGACCAACTTCATCCTGGACAGGATGGACGCCACCGGCGAGACCCTCGCCGACGCGCTCGCGACCGCGACCGAGCGCGGCTACGCCGAGGCGGACCCGACCGCGGACATCGGCGGCTACGACGCGGCGCAGAAGGCCGCCATCCTGGCGAGCCTCGCGTTCCACACCACCGTCCCGCTCGACCGCGTCTACCGCGAGGGCATCACCTCGGTGACCAAGGAGCAGGTGGACGCGGCGCGGGAGGGCGGCTCCGTCATCAAGCTGCTGGCGATCTGCGAGCGGATGACCGACCCGGAGACGGGGGAGGAGGGCGTCTCGGCCCGCGTCTACCCGGCCCTGATCGACCGTGAGCACCCGCTCGCCGCCGTCCGCGGCGCGCACAACGCGGTGTTCGTGCAGGCGGCCGCCGCAGGCGACCTGATGTTCTACGGCGCGGGCGCCGGCGGCGTGGAAACGGCCTCCGCCGTGCTCGGGGACGTGGTCTCCGCCGCGCGCAGGCACGTCGTCGGCGGCCCCGGCGTCGCCGAGTCCACGCACGCCGACCTGCCGGTGCTCGACATCGGCCGTGTCGTCACCCGCTACCAGATCACCCTCGACGTCGCCGACCAGCCCGGCGTGCTCGCGACGGTCGCGCGCATCCTGAGCGACGGCGGCGTCAGCGTCGAGAACGTGCAGCAGTCGGTGCCCACCGGCACCGGTGCCGTCGTCATCCCCGGGCGGTCCCCGTTGCAGAGTGTGGCGCCGATTCACGGCGCGGGCGCGCCCACCGCTACCCTGGTGATCGGCACCCACGAAGCCGAGGAGGCCGCGCTGGCGGCCACCGTGGAGGCGCTCGCGGCCAGCGATGTGGTGATCGCCATCTCTTCCGTTCTCCGAGTCGAAGGATCGTAATGCCCGAGAAGTCCTACAGTCGTCAGTGGCGGGGCGTCCTCCGCGAGTACGCGGACCGCCTGAACATCTCCGAGGCCACTCCGATCGTCACTCTCGGCGAGGGCGGAACGCCCCTGATCCCCGCGGCCGCGCTGTCCGCACGCACGGGCGCGAACGTGTACGTCAAGTTCGAGGGCATGAACCCGACCGGCTCCTTCAAGGACCGCGGCATGACGATGGCGATCTCGAAGGCCGTCGAGCACGGCGCCAAGGCCGTCATCTGCGCCTCGACCGGCAACACCTCCGCCTCGGCCGCCGCGTACGCCACGCACGCGGGCATCCAGGCGGTCGTCCTGGTCCCCGAGGGCAAGATCGCGATGGGCAAGCTGAGCCAGGCGATCGCGCACAACGCGCAGCTGCTGCAGGTGCAGGGCAACTTCGACGACTGTCTCGACATCGCCCGCGACCTCGCCACCAACTACCCCGTCCACCTCGTGAACTCGGTGAACCCGGACCGCATCGAGGGCCAGAAGACCGCGGCGTTCGAGGTCGTCGAGGTGCTCGGCGACGCCCCGGACTTCCACATCGTCCCCGTCGGGAACGCGGGCAACTACACCGCCTACCACCGCGGCTACACAGAGGAGCTGCAGCGCGGCGAGGCCACGAAGCTGCCCAGGATGTTCGGCTTCCAGGCCGCGGGCAGCGCGCCGATCGTGCTCGGCCACGCCGTCAAGGAGCCGGACACCATCGCCACCGCCATCCGCATCGGCAACCCGGCGTCGTGGGAGCTCGCCCTGAACGCCCGCGACGACAGCGACGGCTACTTCGGCGCGATCGACGACGCCAAGATCCTGGAGGCGCACCGCATCCTCTCCGCCGAGGTCGGCATCTTCGTCGAGCCGGCGTCCGCGATCAGCGTCGCCGGTCTCCTGGAGCGCTCCGAGGCGGGCATCATCCCCGCCGGCGCGACCGTGGTGCTCACCGTCACCGGCCACGGCCTGAAGGACCCGCAGTGGGCCCTGCGCACCGCGGACGGCTCCGACGTGCAGCCGACGGTCGTCCCCGTCGACACCGCGGCCATCGCCGACGTGCTCGGCCTCGCCGCCGACGCCAAGGCCGGCGCGTGACCTCCCGCACCGTCGACCTGCGCGGCCGCGCGGTCGCGGTCAAGGTCCCCGCCACCAGCGCCAACCTCGGCCCCGGCTTCGACACGCTCGGGCTCGCGCTCGCGCAGTACGACGAGCTGCGGGTCTCGGTGCGCGAGCAGCCGGGCGCGACCGTCCAGGTCCTCGGCGTCGGCGAGGGCGAGGTGCCGACGGACGAGAGCAACCTGGTCGTCCGCGCCATCGCGCACACGTTCGACTCGGTGGGGATCGCCCTGCCCGGCCTCGACCTGATCGCGCGCAACAGCATCCCGCACGGCCGGGGGATGGGCTCCTCCGGCGCCGCGATCGTCTCCGGCATCATGGCGGCGAAGGGCCTGCTCGACGGCGTCGTCGAGTTCACCGCTCAGGACCTGCTCGCGCTCGCGAACGACATGGAGGGCCACCCGGACAACGTGGCGCCCGCGCTGTTCGGCGGGCTCACGATCGCGTGGGTGACCCCCGAGGGACCGCGCTTCAAGAAGCTGATCGTGCACCGCGGCGTCTCGCCGCTGGTGCTCGTGCCGGAGCACGTCATGTCCACCGCGCTCGCGCGCAGCCTGCAGCCGCAGTCCGTGCCGCACGAGGACGCGGTGTTCAACGTCTCCCGCTCCGCCCTGCTCGTCGCGGCTCTCATCCAGAGCCCCGAGCTGCTGCACGCCGCGACCGAGGACAAGCTCCACCAGAGCTACCGCGCCTCGGCGATGCCGGAGACCGACCGGCTGATCACGCTGCTGCGCGCGGGCGGTTTCGCCGCCGTCGTGTCGGGGGCCGGCCCCTCGATCCTCGTGCTCTGCAGCGACCCGAGCCAGCGGCTCGCGGCCGCGGAGCTGGTCGCTCGCGAGGCGCAGTCGGCCTGGCAGCCGCTGATGCTCGCGGTCGACTTCAAGGGCGCGACGGTCTCGCAGCTGGCCGCGGAGGACGCGGACACACCGGCCGCGTAGCGACGTCGGCGACCGCCGTGAGGTGGTAAACTGTGCGTGCACCCGTGAAGAACCCGCGTCACGAGCGAATCCAGCTTCCGGGTGATCTCTTAGCAATCATGCCGTCACTCCTGCCTGTGATCTTTCGACGGCCGGTGCCTCCGGCTGCCCGGGTCGCAACGTAGCGCGGATCAGAACGCAGCGCGTCAAGGCAGGCTTCAGGTGACGATGCTCCACAGCGGCGCGCAGAGCGCGCGTCGGGGGAAAGGAATCCTCTTCAGTGACTGATGTCGAACTCCACGCCGGGGGCGTGGACACCAGCGACCTGACCTCGCTCAAGGTGGCGGAGCTGCAGGCTCTCGCCGCCCAGCTTGGTCTTCAGGGCGCGAGCAAGCTCCGCAAGGGCGAGCTGGTCGCGGCGATCGCCGCGGCCCGTGCCGCAGCGGGCGAGCAGACGGAGGCGCCGGCCGCGGACCACGCGACCGCCGCGTCGCAGGTGCTCATCGAGCCGCTCATCGCCGAGCCGGCCGCGCCCGCGGAGGCTCCGGCCGCCGAGCAAGCCGCGGCAGAGCAGGCTCCGGCCGCCGAGCAGGCGCCGAACGCCGACCAGCGCCGTCGCGGCCCGCGCCGTGCCAGCAGCCCGGACGGCACCAGCATCGGTGCCGGCACCCACGTCAACACCGGCGAGACCGGCGTCGAGTCGCTCATCCCGGACGTGGATGCGCTGCTCGACTCCGCGCTCGCCTCCCGCGAGGCGCAGCGCGAGGGCCAGGGCGGCCGTCGCCGTCGCGGCCGCGGCAACCAGAACGGCCAGCAGGGCGAGGCCGAGACCGCGGAGCAGACCGCCGACGCCGCCCAGCAGGGCGAGCAGAACGCCGAGCAGCCCAAGGGCGAGCAGGGCGGCGACCAGCAGGGCGGCGACCAGCAGGGCGGCGGCCGCAGCCGGCGCAACCGCAACCGCAACAAGAACAACGGCCAGAACGCCGACCAGAACCAGAACGGTCAGCAGGGCGGCCAGAACCAGCCGAAGGACCTCCAGCAGGGCGGCGACGGCGACAAGGGCGGCCAGCCGAACCGCGGCGGCCAGCAGAACCAGCAGAACCGCGAGGCGGAGGGCGAGCGCTCCGGCCGCTACCGCGACCGCAACCGCAAGCGTCGCGGCGGCCCCGGCGACGACATCGAGCCGGAGCTGACGGACGATGACGTGCTGCTGCCCGTCGCCGGCATCCTGGACGTGCTCGACAACTACGCGTTCGTGCGCACCACCGGGTACCTGCCCGGCGCCAGCGACGTCTACGTCTCGCTCGGCCAGGTGAAGAAGTACAACCTGCGCAAGGGCGACGCCGTGGTCGGCGCCATCCGCCAGCCGCGCGATGGCGAGAACAACAGCCGCCAGAAGTACAACGCGCTGGTGAAGGTCGACTCCATCAACGGCCAGACGGTCGAGGAGGCGGCGAACCGCGTCGAGTTCGGCAAGCTGACCCCGCTCTACCCGCAGGACCGCCTGCGCCTGGAGACCGAGCCCACCAAGGTCACCCAGCGGATCATCGACCTGGTCGCCCCGATCGGCAAGGGCCAGCGCGGTCTCATCGTCGCGCCGCCGAAGGCCGGCAAGACCATCGTGATGCAGCAGATCGCCAACGCGATCACCACGAACAACCCCGAGGTGCACCTCATGGTCGTCCTGGTGGACGAGCGTCCCGAGGAGGTCACCGACATGCAGCGCACGGTGAAGGGCGAGGTCATCGCCTCGACCTTCGACCGTCCGGCAGAGGACCACACCACCGTCGCGGAGCTCGCGATCGAGCGCGCCAAGCGCCTGGTCGAGCTCGGCCACGACGTCGTCGTGCTGCTCGATTCGATCACCCGCCTCGGCCGTGCGTACAACCTCACGGCTCCCGCGTCCGGCCGGATCCTCTCCGGCGGTGTCGACGCCTCCGCGCTGTACCCGCCGAAGCGCTTCTTCGGCGCCGCCCGCAACATCGAGCACGGCGGCTCGCTCACCATCCTCGCGTCGGCTCTCGTCGAGACCGGCTCGAAGATGGACGAGGTGATCTTCGAGGAGTTCAAGGGCACCGGCAACATGGAGCTCCGCCTGTCGCGCCAGCTGGCCGACAAGCGCATCTTCCCCGCCGTCGACGTCAACGCCTCCGGCACCCGCCGCGAGGAGATGCTGATGGGCCAGGACGAGGTGAAGATCACCTGGAAGCTGCGCCGAGCCCTCGCCGGGCTGGACCAGCAGCAGGCCCTGGAGATCGTCCTCGGTCGGCTGAAGGAGACCTCGAGCAATGTCGAGTTCCTGATGCAGGTGCAGAAGTCGATGCCGCAGCCGGGCAACGGCCACGGCACCGCGCACTCGCACGGCCACGAGAACGACCACCGCTAGCTGACGAAGTGCCCGTCCGGCGCGCCATCGTGCGCGCCGGGCGGGCACTTTCGACGTTTCCGGACACATCCCACGAAAGAAGACACGCATGTTCGAGTCGGTCAGCGGCCTCCTCGCCGAGCACGACGACCTCCAGCAGCAGCTCTCCGACCCGGAGCTGCACAGCGACCCGGTCCGCTCCAAGAAGGTGAACCGCCGCTACGCCGAGCTCTCGCGCATCGTCGCGGCCTACAACGAGTGGAAGCAGCTGTCCGACGACCTGGACGCCGCACGCGAGCTCGCGGCCGAGGACGACGCGTTCGCCGAGGAGATCCCCGGGCTCGAGCAGGCGCTGGAGGAGTCGGGCGAGAAGCTGCGCCGTCTCCTCATCCCGCGCGACCCCAACGACAGCCGCGACGTGATCATGGAGATCAAGATGGGCGAGGGCGGCGCGGAGTCGGCGCTGTTCGCGGGCGACCTGCTGCGGATGTACCTGCACTACGCCGACTCCAAGCGCTGGAAGGCCGAGATCATCGAGCAGACCTCGAGCGACCTCGGCGGCATCAAGGACGTCCAGGTGGCGTTCAAGGGCTCATCCAGCGACCCGGCGGAGGGCGTCTGGGCGCACCTGAAGTACGAGGGCGGCGTGCACCGCGTGCAGCGCGTGCCCGCGACCGAGTCGCAGGGTCGCATCCACACCTCCGCCGCCGGCGTGCTCGTCTTCCCCGAGGTGGACGAGCCGGAGGAGGTCGACATCAACCCGAACGACCTCAAGATCGACGTCTTCCGCTCCTCCGGCCCCGGCGGCCAGTCGGTCAACACCACCGACTCCGCCGTGCGCATCACGCACCTGCCGACCGGCATCGTCGTCTCGATGCAGAACGAGAAGAGCCAGCTGCAGAACCGCGAGGCGGCGATGCGCGTGCTCCGGGCGCGCCTGCGCGCCAAGCAGCAGGAGGAGGCGGACGCCGAGGCGGCCGAGTTCCGCAAGGGCCAGATCCGCACGATGGACCGCTCGGAGCGCATCCGCACCTACAACTTCCCCGAGAACCGGATCGCGGACCACCGCACCGGCTACAAGGCCTACAACCTGGATGCGGTCATGAACGGCGCGCTGGACCCCGTCATCGAGTCCAACATCCTCGCCGACGAAGAGGCCCGCCTGGCCGACCTCGCCACCGACTGACCCCGCTCCGAGCGCCCGGCGGCCGCTAGATGTAGAGGGCGGGGTCGAGGTAGTCGTCTCCGGCGATCTGCTCGTGGCCGGAGCGCGGGCGGGCACGCGCGGGGACGCCGGTCAGCACCGAGTCCGGGGGAGCGTCGTGCACGACGACGGCGTTCGCGCCGATCACCGTTCGCGTGCCGATCGTGATCGCGCCCAGCACCTTTGCGCCCGCGCCGACCGTCACCCCGTCGTGGATGGTCGGATGCCGCTTGCCGTGCCCGCTGCCGCGGCCGCCGAGGGTGACGCCGTGGTACAGCATCACGTCGTCGCCGATCCACGTGGTCTCGCCGATGACGACGCCCATCCCGTGGTCGATGAAGAACCGGCGGCCGATCCGCGCGCCGGGATGGATCTCGATCCCGGTCAGGAACCGCGCGAACTGCGAGAGGAACCGCGCCGGCATCCGGAACCCGGACCGCCAGAGCCGGTGCGCCACCCGGTACGCCCACACCGCATGCAGCCCCGAATACGCCGCGGCGACCTCGAAGGAACCGCGGGCGGCGGGGTCGTGCCTGCGCGCGTTCCGGATGTCCTCCCGCGCCCGGAAGATCGGCACGGCGCTCAGTCCAGCAGGTCGGCCCAGAGCGCCGTCGAGATGTAGCGCTCACCGGTGTCGCAGACGACCGCGACGATCGTCTTGCCCGCGTTCTCCGGCCGCGCCGCGAGCTGCAGGGCCGCCCAGACGATCGCGCCGGAGGAGATCCCGGCGAGGATGCCCTCCTCGCTCGCCAGCCGCTTCGCCGTCTCGATCGCGTCCTCGAACGACACGTCGACGACCTCGTCGTACACCGTGGTGTCCAGGATCTCGGGGACGAAGTTCGCGCCGATGCCCTGGATCTTGTGCGGGCCGGGCTTGCCGCCGTTGAGGATGGGGGAGTCGAGCGGCTCGACGGCGATCACCTTCACCTCGGGCTTGCGCTCCTTGAGCACCTGGCCGACGCCCGTGATGGTGCCGCCCGTGCCGATGCCGGCCACGAACACGTCGACGCCGCCGTCGGTGTCGGCCCAGATCTCCTCGGCGGTGGTGGCGCGGTGCGCGGCGGGGTTGGCCTCGTTGGCGAACTGCTGCGCCCAGATGGCGTTCTCGGTCGTCGCGACGATCTCCTTCGCCTTCTCGACGGCCCCGCGCATACCGTCCGCACCGGGGGTGAGGACGATCTCGGCGCCGAACGCGCGCAGCAGCACGCGGCGCTCCTTGCTCATCGTCTCCGGCATGGTCAGGATGACCCGGTAGCCGCGGGCCGCGCCGACCATCGCCAGGGCGATGCCGGTGTTGCCGCTCGTGCCCTCCACGATCGTCCCGCCGGGGCGCAGCGCGCCCGCCTTCTCGGCGGCGTCGACGATGGAGACGCCGATGCGGTCCTTGACGCTTCCTGCCGGGTTGTAGAACTCCAGCTTCGCCAGCACCGTCGCGCCGGTGTCGGCGGGGAGCCGGTTGAGCTTGACGAGCGGAGTGCGGCCGACGACCTCGGTGATGTTCTCGTAAACCTGTGCTGGCATGGGTCCAACTCTAACCGCGCGGGCCAGGGGCGTGGCGCGTGTGACGGTAAGCTCGTCGGGCCATGACCGAACCTGCCCCTCTTTCCGTCCGCTCGCTCCGCGAGGAGACCGTCGCCCGGCTCGCCGCAGCGGGCGTCCCCGATCCCGAGGTGGATGCGGAGCTGCTGATCGGTCACGTGCTCGGCGTCGCGCGCGGCCGGGTCCAGGCGCTGGTCGTGATGGACGCCGCCGCCGCCGAGGACGATGCCGCCCGCGTGCGCGAGCTCGCCGCCCGCCGGGCCGCCCGCGAGCCGCTGCAGCACATCACGGGCGTCGCGCCGTTCCGCTCGCTGGAGCTCGCTGTCGGCCCCGGCGTGTTCGTGCCGCGCCCGGAGACCGAGCAGGTCGTCCAGTTCGCCATCGACGCGCTGCGCGCCGTCCCGTCCGATCGGCCCGTCGCGGTCGACCTCGGCACCGGGAGCGGCGCGATCGCGCTGGCGATGGCGACCGAGGTGCCGCACGCGAGGGTCTATGCGGTCGAGAACTCGCGCGAGGCGTTCGTCTGGACCCGGCGCAACATCGAGGCGCTCGGTGGCGACAACATCAGCGGCGCGTTCGCCGACCTCGCGGACGCGTTCCCCGAGCTCGACGGGACGGTGGACGTCGTGATCTCGAACCCGCCGTACGTCCCGGCCGCCGCGGTGCCGCGCGACCCGGAGGTGCGGCTGTTCGACCCGGCGGCCGCGCTCTACGGCGGCGAGGACGGTCTGGACGTCGTGCGTGTGATCTCGCGCGTGGCCCAGCGCCTGCTCCACCCGGGCGGCACGCTCGTCCTCGAGCACGGCGAGCTCCAGGGCGCCGACATCCGCGCCATCCTCACCGCGGACGGCTGGCGCGCCGCCGCCACCCACCGCGACCTCACCACGCGCGACCGCGCCACCACCGCCCTCCGCTGACTCCTCCCCACCGGCCGAGTACGCAGATAATCCGCGTACTCGGCCGTTTCGGGGCCACTTTCTGCGTACTCGGCCGTTGCCGGGGCCGGGTCAGCGGGCGCGGGCGGCGCGCTCGCGGGCGCGGGCGATGGTCTCGCGCTCGCGCTTGCGCGCCTCGCGGAGCGCCTTCTCCGCCTCGCGGCGCGCTTTGGCCGCCTCGCGAACGGCCTTGTCGGAGGGGAGAGGCTCCGGCCGTTCCTCGAACGCGGTGACCGGCTCGCCCGCGGCGCGCGCCGATACGTACCGTTCGATCCCGTCCAGGATGCGCTCGAGACCGAACGCGAAGTCGTCCTGCTCGTCGGCGCCGTCCGCGTCCGCGTAGGCGCCGGAGGCGACCAGCGGCGCCAGGTCGGGGAAGCGCTCCGGTGTGACCAGCTCGGCCAGCGCCGCCGTGAACGCCTCGCCGTTCTGAGGCGGCGTCTCGCTGCCGCGCGAGCGGCTCACGTCGCGCTCCACGACGCCGACCGCACGCGCGTAGGAGGAGAGCAGCAGCGCCGTCGACATCTTCTCGGCGTCGGTGAGCGGAAGCCCGCGCATCACCCGCAGCCCCCAGTCGAGCACGGCCAGGTTGTTCGGCATCAGCGGGATGCCCGAGATCGGGATGTCGGGGAACCAGGGGTGCGCCTGGATCACCTCGATGGTGGTCATCGCCCAGCGCCGCAGCCCGTCGCGCCAGTCGTCGCCGTCGTCGCCCTCCGCCGGGATCGGCACCTCGCAGACCGCGTCCTGCATGAGCGCGAGCACATCGTCCTTGCTCGTCACGTAGCGGTACAGGGACATCGTCGTGAAGCCGAGGTCGCTCGCGATCCTGCTCATCGAGACGGCCGCGAGGCCGTCGGTGTCGGCGATCTCGATCGCGGTCTCGATGATGCGCTCGATGCTCAGCTCGCGCTTGGGGCCGCGCTGCGGCCGCTCCGCGACGCCCCAGCTCAGCGCGACGGCGCGGGGGAGCGCCTCCTCGACGTCGTCGGCCATTGCGTCGCCTTTCCCGGTTCGGTTGTTGACACCCATCCTAGAACTGTGTATCACTTAAACACAGCGTATACGTCATAAACAGTTTGCGACATACACGGAAAGGAACCACCATGACGGCAGCGGCAATCGAGGTCGCGGGGCTGAGGAAGTCGTTCGGCTCCCAGACGGTCCTCGACGGCGTCGACCTGCGCGTCGAGCGGGGCAGCGTGTTCGCGCTGCTCGGCCCGAACGGCGCGGGCAAGACCACGTTCATCACCATCCTCGCCACGCTCGTCGAGGCGGACGGCGGCACGGCCGTCGTCTGCGGTCACGACGTGCGGCACGACAGGGAGGGCGTCAAGCGCTCCATCAGCGTCACCGGCCAGTCCGCAGCGGTGGACGAGGTGCTCACCGCAGAGGAGAACCTGCGGATGATGGCGCGCCTCGCCGGCTACCCGCCTGCGCGGGCGAAGGCCAGGACGCGCGAGCTCCTCGACCGGTTCGACCTGCGCGACGCCGCGCGTAAGCGCGTGAAGACCTTCTCCGGCGGGATGCGGCGGCGGCTCGACCTGGCGCTCAGCCTGGTCTCCACCCCGCCCGTCATCTTCCTGGACGAGCCGACGACGGGTCTCGACACCCGCAGCAGGCAGACCCTCTGGGCGATCATCCGCGAGCTCGCCGCCGGCGGCACCACGATCCTGCTGACCACGCAGTACCTGGAGGAGGCCGACCAGCTCGCCGACAGGATCGCCGTGCTCGACCACGGCACGATCGTCGCCGAGGGGACGGCGGCCGAGCTCAAGTCGCGGGTCGGGGGAGAGGTGGTCGAGCTGCGGAATGCGCGCGACGAGCTCGTCCGCGAGGTCCCGACCGACGGGTCCGTCGACGCCCTGCGCGACGCGATCGACGGCCTGGACGCGCTCGGCGTCCCCGGCGCGTCGATCGCGATCCGCAAGCCGTCGATGGACGACGTCTTCCTCGCGCTCACCGGGGACAGCGCCCCCGCACCGTCCGCACCGTCCGCATCGATCCAGAAGGAGGCCGTCCGATGACCGCCATCGCCGTCCCCACGACCGCTCCGGCTCCCGCCGGCGCGCTCACCTCGACCGCGGTGTTCATCCGCCGCAGCCTCACGCACTCGGTGCGAAACGTCGAGGCGCTCACCATGGCCATCGTGCTGCCGGTGATGCTGATGCTCCTGTTCACGTTCGTGTTCGGCGGCGCTCTGGATGCGGAGGGCGGCTACGTGGACTACGTCGTCCCCGGCATCATCCTGCTGTGCGCGGGCTTCGGCGCCTCCAGCACGGCGGTCGACGTCGCGGAGGACATGAGCAACGGCATCGTCGACCGCTTCCGCACCATGCCGATCCGCGCGAACGGGGTGATCACCGGGCACGTGGTTGCGAGCCTGGTCCGCAACCTGCTGGCGACAGGTGTGGTGATCGCGGTCGCGCTGGCGCTCGGCTTCCGGCCGACCGCGAACGTCGCGGAGTGGCTCGGCGCGCTCGGCATCGTCGCGCTGTTCATCCTCGCGATCACCTGGCTGTTCGCGGCGATCGGCCTCGTCGCCTCCACGCCGGCCGCCGCGAGCGGCTACGGGTTCGCGCTGCTCTTCCTGCCCTACCTCTCCAGCGCGTTCGTGCCGACCGACACGATGCCGGACTGGCTGCAGTGGGTGGCGGAGAACCAGCCGATCACGCCGATCATCGAGACGATCCGTGCCTTCCTGTTCTCGAAGGACCCCGGCAGCGACCTGTGGTGGGCGCTCGGCTGGTGCGCGCTGATCATCGCGGCCGCCTGGGCGTGGGCCGCCTGGTCCTTCCGCCGCAGGTCCGGCCGCCGCTGACCCGGCCGGCGCCGACCCGGCTCAGGCGCGCACCGCGACGGCCTGCTCGACCGCGTCGAGCAGGCCGTCCGGCGTCTCGAAGAGGTGCACGCGGATGCCGAGCGAGGCCGCCGCCGCCACGTTCTCCGGCAGGTCGTCGGCGAAGAAGACGTCATCGGCGGGGACGCCGAACCGTTCCAGGACGCGCTCGAACACGGCCGGATCGGGTTTGCGGGCCCCGTAGTCCGACGACGCGCACAGCTGCTCGCGCGGCAGGATGGTCGCGAGCTCCGGGGCCA
Organism: Leifsonia sp.; assembly: GCF_051955155.1. Classification (NCBI taxonomy): domain Bacteria; kingdom Bacillati; phylum Actinomycetota; class Actinomycetes; order Micrococcales; family Microbacteriaceae; genus Leifsonia; species Leifsonia sp. The sequence goes on along the minus strand of NZ_JBQCGZ010000176.1, from coordinate 9,626 downwards.
GCCTCGGCAGTTCGCGCGCCACCAGCGGGCCGTTGTTCGTCAGCAGCGTCGCGGTGCCCGCCTCGGCTGCCAGGCGGACGGCGGCGAGCGAGACCGGCCAGGGCGTCATCGCCTCGCCGCGGATGCGCAGGAAGTCCTCCTCGCTCACGCGCACGCCCAGCGCGGTGGACAGGGCGTCCAGGTACTCCTCGCCCGTCGGGTAGGCGCCGGCCTCCGCGGCGCCCTCGCCGTCGAGGTTCCACCAGCGCTCGCGCAGCTGCTGCGGGCTGAGCCCGGTCAGCTCGGCCATCGCGGCCGTCCTGCGCCGCCAGTCGTAGTCGTAGAGCACGTTGTCCATGTCGAACACGAACAGGCCGGCGCTCACCTCTCGCGCTCCGCGAACGCGTGGATGGCCTCCAGCATCGCGTCCGTGTCGAAGCCGCCGTCCTCGGTCCGGGTGAAGTGGTGCGCGTGCATTCCCGCCGCCCGTGCGCCCTCGACGTTGGCGAGCGAGTCGTCGAACAGGATGGCCTCCTCCGGCCGGACGCCGAACCGGCCGAGCGCGCGGGTGTAGATGCGGCGCTCCGGCTTCCGCGCGCCGAGCACCGCCGACACCAGGTCGTTGTCGCGCAGGGTGCCCACGATCTCCGGCGTGAGCACCGGCAGCGAGTCCTTGAACGGGATCGGGTTGTTCGACAGCAGCGAGACGGTGCCGAGGCTCGCCGCCTCCTCCAGCGCCGCGATCGACCCGGGGATGGGCGTCATGGCCGCCTTGCGCGCCTCCTGCCACTGCTCCAGCGTCAGCCGCGCGCCGGTCACCTCGGCGAACGCCGCCAGGTACTCCTCGCTCGTCGCGTACTCGCCGATCTCGGCCGCGCGCTCGTGGCCGCCCGCCCACCAGGTCGAGGCGAGCCGGTACTGGCTGACACCGCCGAGCTCGGCGAGCTTCGGCAGCCGCTTGTGGAAGTCGTAGTCGTAGAGGGTCTTGTCGCAGTCGAAGAAGTAGACGTCCATCGCCTCCAGTATCGTCCCCGCGCCGTCAGGGAACCCTGTGCCGCCTCAACTATCATGGGTGCGTCATGGCAACCATCTACGACTGCTCCGTCGAATCCGATCTCCTCACCGGCATGCGTCTCGCCCGCGCGGCGATCGGCCGCGGCGAGCTCGTCGTCATCCCAACGGACACGGTCTACGGGGTCGCCGCCGACGCGTTCAGCCCCGCCGCCGTGCAGCGGCTGCTCGACGCGAAGGGCCGCGGTCGCCAGTCGCCGCCTCCCGTCCTCGTCCCCGGCATCCCCACGCTGGCGGCGCTCGCCGAGCACGTCCCCGCTGAGGTGGACGCGCTGGTGCAGGCGTTCTGGCCGGGCGGCCTGACCATCGTCCTGCCCGCGGCGCCGTCGCTGGTCTGGGACCTCGGCGAGACCCGCGGCACCGTCGCCCTGCGTATGCCGCAGGACAGGATCGCCCTCGAACTGCTCTCGGAGACCGGCCCGCTCGCGGTCTCCTCCGCCAACCTCACCGGACACCCGGCCGCCCGCACCGCTGCGGAGGCGGAGGGGATGCTCGGCGACTCGATCTCGGTCTACCTCGACGGGGGAGAGGCGGGCACCGGCTACGAGCGCGTGGAGGGCAAGGACTCCTCCTCGACGATCGTGGACGCGACCGCCCTCGCCTCCGGTTCCGGAAAGCTGCGCATCCTGCGCCACGGCGTCATCTCCGCGGACCAGCTGCGCGAGGTCGTCGGCGACGCGCTCGCCGACCCGGAACAGGCCGAGACCCCCTCGGACGCCTGAGCCGTGACCCTCCTCCTCGCCCTCGCGCTCATCTCGGCCGTGATCACGTTCGGGATGTCCTTCGTGGTCTACAAGTTCGCGATGCGCTACAAGCTGTACCCCAAGATCCGTGCGCGCGACGTGCACACCCGGCCGACGCCGCGGCTCGGGGGAGTGGCGATGTTCCTCGGCATCCTGGTGGCGTTCGCCGTCTCCTGGCTGCTCTCCAGCCAGTTCGGCGTGCTGACCCTGATCTTCTCCGACACCGGTCCGATCCTCGCCATCCTCGGCGCCTCGCTGCTGATCGTGGTGATCGGCGTCGCCGACGACATCTGGGACCTGGACTGGATGACCAAGCTCGCCGGCCAGTTCGTCGCCGCCGGCCTCGTCGCCTGGTTCGGCGTCCAGATCTACTCGCTGCCGATCGGCGGTCTGACGGTCGGCTCGCCCGTGATGAGCATCGTCATCACGCTGTTCGCGATCGTCCTCGTGATGAACGCGATCAACTTCATCGACGGCCTGGACGGCCTGGTCGCCGGTGTCGCGCTGATCGCGAACGGCACGTTCCTCATCTACACGTACCTTCTGCAACGCGAGATCAGCCCGCAGAACTACTTCAGCCTCGCCGGCGTCATCGCCGCGATCCTGGTCGGCGCCTGCGCCGGCTTCCTGCCGCTCAACTGGCATCCGGCAAAGATGTTCATGGGCGACGCCGGCGCCCTGCTGATCGGGCTGCTGATGGCGACGTCGGCCATCTCGGTCACCGGGACGATCAACCCGGAGGAGCTGCAGACGCTCGGGAAGTCGTCGCTGGTGCCCGCCTTCATCCCGATCATCCTGCCGTTCGCCGTGCTCGTCGTGCCGCTGCTCGATTTCGGCCTCGCCGTCATCCGGCGGCTGAGGGCCGGCAAGTCGCCGTTCAGCGCGGACAGGAAGCACCTGCACCACCGGCTGCTGGACATGGGCCACTCGCACCTGCATGCGGTTCTGATCTTCTACGCGTGGACCGCCGTGCTGTCGATCGGCAGCCTGTTGTTCTTCTTCGACCCGTACTGGATGGCGATCGTCTTCGTCGCGATCGGGCTCGTCGTCTGTACAGCGCTCACGCTCGCCCCGCTCAGTCGCAGGAAGGCCACCGAGGCCGCCGCCGAGCTGGCTCCCGCCGGCACGAAGGAGGCGGAGGAGACCGCGCGCTTCGACCAGCTCGACGCCGCCAGCGAGCGGGTCCACGTCCCCGCCGTGCCAGAAGACCCCACCACCAGCAAGGAGACCGCATGACCGACCACCAGGACGGCGCTTCCGCCCCGCGGCCGGATCAGCCGCCGGCGCCGAAGCAGCCCAGCTCCACCCCCGTCCTGCGCGACGCCCTGAAGTACGGCCTGTTCCTCGCCGGAGGGATCGCCATCGTCGGCATGGTCCTCGGCGGCATCTTCGCCGGCTGGGTCGGCGTGACGAGCGCGCTCATCGGGACGCTGATCGCGGCCGTCTTCCTCGGGATCACGGCGCTCAGCATCCTGATCGCCAACCGGTTCATCGGCTCCGACCTCTTCGTCGGGCTGTTCTTCGGCATCGTCCTCGGCGGCTGGATCGTCAAGTTCGTGCTGTTCATCGTGCTGGCGATCGTGCTCAAGGATCAGCCCTGGATCAACCCCGTCGTGCTGTTCCTCAGCCTGATCGCGGGGGTCATCGGCTCGCTCGTGGTCGACATGATCGTCGTCCTCCGCTCGCGCATCCCGTATGTCAGCGATGCGACGCTTCCGGGGGATAAGCGCTGAGGCGTATATCGATTCGTTACCCGCTGAAAACTCTTGTAGAGTTATCCGTGATCCCCCACCCGTACGCGCCCATGCACCACCTGGCGCGCGAGCGCGGGTGTCCACCGTTCGCCGTCGCGAGAGCTCTCAGCTCGACGCCCCGAAACAGGAGATAGCGCTGTTAGCTAACGCTGTGAACCTGCTGGTCCAGGCCGCAAGCTCCGATGATGGAGCTACCTTCCACGGCCCGTCGATCGATGAGTTCTTCCCACCGGCCATCTTTTCCATCGGCGGCTTCGAGGTCAACCGGATCATGCTGGTCCGGTTCATCGCCGTCATCGCCCTGCTGCTGGTCTTCTGGCTCGGCACGCGCCGGATGAAGGTCGTCCCCGGCCGATTCCAGTCGCTCGTCGAGATGGGCCTCGACCTCGTCCGCGTGAACATCGCGGAGGACCTGCTCGGCCGCAAGGACGGCCGGCGCTTCCTGCCGATCCTCACCACGATCTTCTTCATGGTGCTGTTCATGAACCTGACGGGAATCATCCCGTTCCTGAACATCGCGGGCACCTCGGTCATCGGGGTTCCGCTCGTGCTCGCGGTCGTGGCGTACATCACCTTCATCTACGCGGGTGTGAAGAAGAGCCCCAAGGGCTTCTTCCGGAACGCGCTGTTCCCCGCCGGCGTCCCCAAGGCGATCTACATCATCGTCACGCCGATCGAGTTCATCTCGACGTTCATCCTGCGTCCGGTCACGCTGACCCTCCGACTCATGATGAACATGATCGTCGGCCACATGCTGCTGGTGCTCTTCTTCAGTGCCTCCGTCTTCTTCACCTTCGCGCTCGGCCAGGGCTGGATCGTCCTCGGCATCGGAGCGCTCGGGTTCGGCTTCATCTTCACCCTGTTCGAGATCCTGGTGGCTGTCCTCCAGGCCTACGTCTTCGCACTGCTCACGGCTGTCTACATCCAGCTCGCAGTCGCCGAGGAACACTAAGAACGGTCCGCGCAACCGCACGGACCGCCATCACGGAAGGAAACACATAACGTGGACATCGCTGCTATCTCCGGCAACATCGCCACCGTCGGTTACGGCCTCGCCGCCATCGGCCCGGCCATCGGCGTGGGCATCGTCGTCGGCAAGACCATCGAGGGCGTCGCCCGCCAGCCCGAGCTGGCCGGCCGTCTCCAGGTCCTGATGTGGATCGGTATCGCGTTCACCGAGGCGCTCGCGTTCATCGGTATCGCCACCTACTTCATCTTCCAGGGCTGATTCACCTCTTTATCACTCTGTAAGGAGGAACGATGATCAACGGTGTGATCCGCGCCGCTACGGAGGGCGAGACGATCAACCCGCTCATCCCGCAGTGGTATGACATCGTCGGGTCGCTGATCTGCTTCGTCGTCATCCTGATCTTCTTCTGGATCTACGCGCTCCCGCGCATGCAGAAGATGCTGGATCAGCGTGCCGAGGCGATCGAGGGCAACATCGCGAAGGCCGACGAGGCTCAGCACAAGGCAGAGGCGCTGCTGGAGGAGTACACCGCCCAGCTCGCCGACGCGCGTGCCGAGGCCGGCCGCATCCGCGAGCAGGCTCGCACCGACGGCGCGAAGATCGTCGCCGAGGCGAAGGACAACGCCACGGTGGAGGCCGCTCGCGTGACCGCGAACGCCCAGGCCCAGATCGAGGCCGAGCGCCAGACCGCGCTCGTTTCGCTGCGCAGCGAGGTCGGCTCGCTCGCGATCGACCTCGCCTCCGGCGTGGTCGGCGAGGTCCTCACCGAGGACAAGAAGGCCCAGGCGATCGTCGACCGGTTCCTGGCCGACCTGGAAGCCGGCGAGAAGGCAGGGACGACCAACTAATGGGAAGCGCCACCAGAGAAGCACTGGCCCGGTCCGTCTCGGCTCTCGCCGGCCTCGGAGCCAAGGCAGATCTGGCGACGGCTGAAGACCTGTTCGCCGCAGGACGAGTCGTCGCAGACTCAGCCCAGCTCCGAGCGGTCCTCAGCGACCCCTCGGCCGACCAGGCGGGCAAGGCCGCGCTCGTGCAGCGCGTGTTCGGCTCGCTCTCGGCACCCGCGGTCGAGCTCCTCGGCGTCGTCGCCGGCGAGCGCTGGTCCGGGCAGGACGACGTCCTGGCCGCGATCGAGGAGCTCGCCATCCGTGCCATCGCCGCGTCCGCTCCGCGCAACGTCGACATCCCGGCAGAGCTGTTCGCGTTCGGAGGCGCCGTGACCTCCGACGCGCAGCTCGAGCTCGCTCTGCGCAGCAAGCTCGCCGACCCGGCCGCCAAGGCCGAGCTGGTCGAGCGCCTGCTCGCGGGTAAGGCGTCGGAGCAGACGACGGCGATCGTGCGTCAGCTCGTGCTGCAGCCGCGCGGCCGCAGCATCCGCGAGTCGCTGCGCGCCGCCGCCCGCATCGTGGCCGCCCAGTACGGGCAGAGGATCGCCACGGTCGTCACGGCGTCGCCGCTGCCCGAGGCGCAGGCGGAGCGCCTGCGTGCGAGCCTCGCCGCGAAGTACGGCGACCTCAAGCTCAATCAGGTCGTCGACCCGGCGATCCTCGGTGGACTGCGCGTGCAGATCGGCGACGACGTCATCGACGGCAGCGTCGCGTCGCGCCTCACCGAACTCCGACTTCAGCTGGCGGGCTGACCGCCCCAACTTAGGGAACAAACGATGGCAGACATTTCGATCAGCCCCGATGAGATCCGGGACGCGCTTAAGGACTTCGTCTCGAAGTACGAGCCGGCTCAGGCCTCGACCACCGAGGTCGGACACGTCCTCGACGCCTCCGACGGCATCGCGCACGTCGAGGGCCTCCCCGGCGTGATGGCGAACGAGCTGATCCGCTTCGCGGACGGCACGCTGGGCCTGGCGCAGAACCTGGATGAGAACGAGGTCGGCGTTGTCGTCCTCGGTGAGTTCGACGACATCGTCGAGGGTATGGAGGTGACCCGCACCGGCGAGGTCCTCTCCGTCCCGGTCGGCGACGGCTACCTGGGTCGTGTCGTCGACCCGCTCGGCAACCCGATCGACGGTCTCGGCGAGATCGCTTCCGAGGGCCGCCGCGAGCTCGAGCTGCAGGCGCCGGGCGTCATGCAGCGCAAGTCGGTGCACGAGCCGCTGCAGACCGGCATCAAGGCGATCGACGCCATGATCCCCGTCGGCCGCGGCCAGCGCCAGCTGATCATCGGCGACCGCCAGACCGGCAAGACGGCCATCGCGATCGACACGATCATCAACCAGAAGGCCAACTGGGAGTCGGGCGATGTGAACAAGCAGGTCCGCTGCATCTACGTCGCCGTCGGCCAGAAGGGCTCGACGATCGCCTCGGTGAAGGGCGCGCTGGAGGATGCCGGTGCGATGGAGTACACCACCATCGTCGCCGCCCCCGCCTCGGACCCGGCCGGCTTCAAGTACCTCGCCCCCTACACCGGCTCGGCGATCGGCCAGCACTGGATGTACGGCGGCAAGCACGTGCTGATCATCTTCGACGACCTGTCGAAGCAGGCGGAGGCCTACCGCGCCGTGTCGCTGCTGCTGCGTCGTCCGCCGGGACGCGAGGCCTACCCGGGTGACGTGTTCTACCTGCACTCGCGCCTGCTGGAGCGTTGCGCCAAGCTCTCCGACGAGCTCGGCGCCGGTTCGATGACCGGTCTGCCGATCATCGAGACCAAGGCGAACGATGTCTCCGCGTACATCCCGACCAACGTGATCTCGATCACCGACGGCCAGATCTTCCTGCAGTCCGACCTCTTCAACGCCAACCAGCGTCCCGCCGTGGATGTCGGCATCTCGGTCTCCCGAGTCGGCGGCGACGCTCAGGTCAAGTCGATCAAGAAGGTCTCCGGCACGCTCAAGCTGGAGCTGGCGCAGTACCGCTCGCTCGAGGCGTTCGCGATGTTCGCGTCCGACCTCGACGCGGCCAGCCGTCGCCAGCTGGCCCGTGGTGCGCGCCTGACCGAGCTGCTCAAGCAGCCGCAGTACTCGCCGTTCCCGGTGGAGGAGCAGGTCGTCTCGATCTGGGCCGGCACCAACGGCAAGCTGGACGAGGTCGCCGTCGAGGACATCCTGCGCTTCGAGTCGGAGCTGCTGGACCACCTGCGCCGCAACACCGACATCCTCACCACGCTGCGCGACACGAACGTGCTCGACGACGACACGGTGGAGAAGCTCTCCGCCGAGGTGGACGCATTCAAGCTCGAGTTCCAGACCGGTGAGGGCAAGCCGCTCGCCTCGGTCGGGCGCGAAGAGTTCGAGGCCATCGCCGAAGAGGACGTCGACCAGGAGCGCATCGTCAAGGCGAAGCGCTGAGGCGCTAGAGAAGGTACTGAGGAAGACACATGGGAGCACAGCTTCGGGTCTACCGGCAGAAGATCAGATCTGCCCAGACGACCAAGAAGATCACCCGTGCCATGGAGCTGATCTCCGCCTCACGCATCCAGAAGGCGCAGGCTCGCGTGGCCGCCTCCTCGCCGTACGCCCGCGCGATCACGCGCGCGGTGTCGGCGGTGGCGACCTACTCGAACGTTGACCACGTCCTCACCACGGAGCCGGAGAAGATCGAGCGCGCAGCGATCGTCATCTTCTCCTCGGACCGCGGTCTTGCCGGCGCGTTCAACTCGAACGTGCTGAAGGAGTCGGAGAAGCTCGCCGAGCTGCTGCGCAGCCAGGGCAAGGAGGTCGTCTACTTCCTGATCGGGCGCAAGGCGCAGGGCTACTTCAGCTTCCGCCGCCGCGCGTTCGAGCGGGTGTGGACGGGCAACACGGACAACCCCGAGTTCGAGCAGGCCAAGGAGGTCGCCGACGCGATCCTGGAGTCGTTCCTGCGGGACGCGTCCGACGGCGGCGTCGACGAGATCCACATCATCTACCACCGCTTCGTGAGCATGCTGACCCAGGAGCCGCAGGTCATCCGCCTGCTGCCGCTGGAGGTCGTCGAGGGCGTCGAGGAGCCGGACCGCACGCAGGTCCTGCCGCTGTACGAGTTCGAGCCGGACGTCGGCACGGTGCTCGACTCGCTGCTCCCGGTCTACATCGAGAGCCGCATCTTCAACGCCATGCTGCAGTCCGCCGCGTCCAAGCACGCGGCCACCCAGAAGGCGATGAAGGCGGCAAGCGACAACGCCGACAAGCTCATCACCGACTACACGCGACTGGCGAACAACGCACGACAGGCGGAGATCACCCAGCAGATCTCCGAGATCGTGGGCGGCGCGGACGCGCTGAGCTCGGCCAAATGACGTCCTAACGAGAGAGATAAGAATCATGACTACCGCTACCGCCGAAGCCCAGGCTTCGACCGCGCAGCCGGCCGGCGTGGGACGCATCGCCCGCGTCACCGGTCCGGTCGTCGACATCGAGTTCCCGCACGACTCGATCCCGGGCATCTACAACGCCCTCAAGACCACCATCACCATCGGCGAGCAGTCGACCGAGATCACGCTCGAGGTCGCACAGCACCTCGGTGACGACCTGGTCCGCGCCATCGCCCTGAAGCCGACCGACGGCCTGGTCCGCGGCGGCGAGGTCCGGGACACCGGCGCTCCGATCTCGGTGCCCGTCGGCGACGTGACCAAGGGCAAGGTCTTCAACGTGACCGGCGACGTGCTCAACGCCGAGCCGGGCGAGAAGATCGAGATCACCGAGCGCTGGCCGATCCACCGCCAGCCGCCGTCGTTCGACCAGCTCGAGTCCAAGACCCAGCTGTTCGAGACCGGCATCAAGGTCATCGACCTGCTCACCCCGTACGTCCAGGGTGGCAAGATCGGCCTCTTCGGTGGTGCGGGCGTCGGCAAGACGGTCCTCATCCAGGAGATGATCCAGCGCGTCGCGCAGGACCACGGTGGTGTGTCGGTGTTCGCCGGTGTCGGCGAGCGCACGCGTGAGGGCAACGACCTCATCCACGAGATGGAGGAGGCGGGCGTCTTCGACAAGACCGCGCTCGTCTTCGGCCAGATGGACGAGCCGCCGGGGACGCGTCTGCGCGTCGCCCTGTCCGCTCTGACGATGGCGGAGTACTTCCGCGACGTGCAGAAGCAGGACGTGCTGCTCTTCATCGACAACATCTTCCGCTTCACGCAGGCCGGCTCCGAGGTGTCGACGCTGCTCGGCCGCATGCC
>NZ_JBQCGZ010000175.1:0-5386 GCF_051955155.1 Leifsonia sp. | reverse complement strand
GACCGTACTTCTGCACCTCGATAACCTTTTCGGGGGTCATGTCGAGCTCCTTGGAGAGCTCTTCCGGGGTGGGCTCGCGGCCGAGGTCCTGCAGCATCTGCCGCTGGACGCGGGCCAGCTTGTTGATGACCTCCACCATGTGCACCGGGATGCGGATGGTGCGGGCCTGGTCGGCCATCGCGCGGGTGATCGCCTGACGGATCCACCAGGTGGCGTACGTCGAGAACTTGAAGCCCTTGGTGTAGTCGAACTTCTCCACCGCGCGGATCAGACCGAGGTTGCCCTCCTGGATCAGGTCCAGGAACTGCATGCCGCGGCCGGTGTAACGCTTGGCGAGGGACACCACGAGGCGCAGGTTGGCGCCGAGCAGGTGGCTCTTGGCGCGCTGGCCGTCGCGGGCGACCCACTTGAGCTCGCGCTCGAGCTCCTTGGACATGCCCTGCGAGTTCGCGAGCTTGTCCTCGGCGAACAGGCCGGCCTCGATGCGCATCGCGAGCTCGACCTCCTCCGCCGCGTTCAGCAGCGGGACCTTGCCGATCTGCTTCAGGTAGTCCTTGACCGGGTCGGCGGTCGCGCCGGTGATCGTCGTCGAGTAGACGGGGATGTCGTCGTCCTCGTCGACGGCGCGCAGCACGAGCGCGTCGGTCGGCAGCGGGGCGTCGGCTGCGGCCTGCACGGCAGCGGCCTCGCCCTTCGGGCCGGAGCCGGCCGCGGCGGACTCGTCGTCGGACTCGTCGCCGTCCTCGGAGTCGTCGGCGCCGGCCTCGTCGCCGTCCTCCGTGGTCTCCTCGTCCTCGTCGATCTCGATCTCGGCGTCGTCGTCGAGCTCCTCGTCGTCGTCCGCAGCGCCCTTGGGCTTGGTCGATCCCTTCGTGGCGGCGGTCTTCGCGCCCGCCTTCGCCGCGCCGGCCTTCTTGGGGGCGGCCTTCTTCGCGGCTGTCTTCGCTGTCGTCGCCGCGGCCGTGGCCACGGTCTCCTCGACCGTCTCGGCGTCGGCGGCGGTCGCCGTCGGCGCCTTCGTAGCTGCACGGGTTGCCATGTGAACACCTTTCATACCGAGGCTTGCGGGGCCGGGATGCACCGGCCGCGGGCCTGGCTGAGGTCGCGTGCGGACATTACTAAGACCCATGTCAAGTCCTGGGTTGTCGCGCCGGGCACCATCGAGTGCTCCGGCCCCTAGGACATGAACGGGTCCAGATACCAATTATTGCACGTTCTGCGCCGCGTCCCGACCAGAAGAACCGATCGGATCGTGCCGGATGCTAGGGCCTGTCTCCCTGAACCCGGCGCCCCCTCCGCCAGACGTCCATGAGTGCAACCCACAACGGGGCCACTTCTATTCCCTCCTCCTCCTGCATCCGCCTGCGCGTGCGGCGCCTGGCGTGCACGAGGAAGGCCACCCCGATGCCGATGATCACGTACTGGATCGCGAACGCCCAGCGGAAGGAGTCGAGCGCGTACAGGCCGGCAGTGGTGTGCGCGGTGTTCTGCGCGTCGAGCGCCAGCCCGATGAGGAACATCATCACGAAGCTCGCCAGGAAGCCGCCGACATTGACGATCCCGTTGGCGGAGCCGAGGCTGTGCAGCGGGTTGGATGTGCGGGCGAAGTCGAAGCCGATCAGCGAGCCGGGGCCGCCGATCCCGATCGCCACGAGCACCAGGACGAGCAGCCACGTCGGCGGGACGCCCGGCCAGAGCAGCAGCAGTGCCCAGACGGCGCCCATCATCGCGACGATCGCGAGCACGAGGTTGCTGCGCCGCAGCGGGAAGCGCGCGGTCAGCAGCCCGAGGATCGGTCCGGCGATCAGGCCGGCGACGACCGAGACGATCAGCAGCCCCGACGCCTCGGCCGGCGGAAGCCCGAGCGCGAACACCATGAACGGCAGCCCCCACATCAGGCTGAAGACGGTGCCGGAGGACTGGGTGACGAAGTGCGACCAGAAGCCGAGCTTCGTCCCCGGCCTGGCCAGGCTGATCCGCAGCTGGCGCAGCGACTCCGACCAGGTCGCAGGGCGCGGGCCCTCGGTCGATCCGACGGGCCGGTCGCTGATGGCGACGAGGATGCCGATGACCGCGACCACGGACAGCGACGCCGCGCTCAGGAAGGCGGTCGTCCAGCCCGCCTGGTGCAGCAGCAGAGCGAAGGGGATGGCGGAGAGCACCTGGCCGAGCTGGCCGATGTTGCCGATCCACTGCGAGAGCTGCGGGACGAGCCTGCCGCGGAACCACGAGTTGATGAGCCGCATCAGCGAGGTGAACACGGTCGCGTCTCCCGCGCCCACGAGCACGCGGCCGAGGATGGCGACCGCGATCGTCGGCGCGAACGCCACGGTCACCTGGCCGATCACCATCAGGACGGTGCCTGCGAGCATCAGCGTCCGCGAGCCGACGCGGTCGATCAGGACGCCGACCGGGATCTGCATGGCCGCGTACACGATCAGCTGCACGACGGCCAGCGACGAGAGCACGGCGGCCGAGACGTGGAAGCGGTCCGCCGCGGCGACCCCGGCGACGCCGACGCTGGTGCGCTGCATCACGGCGATGAGGTAGGCGAAGACGCCGATCCCGAAGATGACCCAGGAGCGACGCGAATTCACCGCACGATCCTACCTCTGCGGCGCCGGGGCCCGCGGGCGGGCGGTGTCAGCGGTCGGTGCGCGGGTTGTCCTCGTCGCCGTGACGGCGGAAGGCGAGGAAGTTCTCGAGCTCTGCGGCGATCTCGTCGGCGCTGGGCAGCTCGCCGTCGCTGTCCGTCAGCGGCGAGCGCAGCTGGTTGTCCTCCATATAGGAGTCGTGCCGCTCCTCCAGCGTGCCGACCAGCTTGCCGAGCTCCGGGTTGCCCGCGACCTGCTCGTCGATGTTGGCGACGAACTCGCGGTCCTCCTCGCGCAGCCGGTCGGTCGGGAAGATCAGCCCGGTCGCGGCGCTGATGCTGTCCAGGCCCGCGATGGCGGCGGCGGGGTACTCGGTGTCCGCGAGGTAGTGCGGGACGAGCAGGACGAACCCGGCGATCGGGTACGACAGCTGCTGCAGGCGGTACTCGAGCAGGTGCAGGGCGTTGGCGGGCACCTGGGTCTGCGGCTTCCAGATCGACATCGTCTCGATCAGCTCGCGCCGGTTGCCGCTCACCGTCACCCCGATCGGGCGGGTGTGCGGGACCGGCATCGGGATGGAGTGCACCCAGGTGACGCTCTTGACCGCGAACCGCTCGATGAGGCCGAGCACGGCCTCCGTGAACGCCTCCCAGCGGAAGTCCGGCTCGAAGCCGGACAGCAGCAGGAACGGCTGCCGGAGCTCGTCGTACATGAGCGAGAGCTTCAGGGTCGCCGGCTGGTAGTCGGCCAGGTGGTCCTGGTCGAAGTAGATGATCGGCCGGCGTGCGCGGTAGTCGAGCAGGATGTCCGCGTCGAAGGTGGCGACGACCTCGCTGTCCAGCGTGCCGAGCAAGTAGGTGCCGAGCTGGCTCACACCGGAGCCGGCGTCCGCGAAGCCGGTGAGGCCGGCCACGAGCGGGAGCCCGTCCGGGACCTCCACGGCCGGATTCAGCTCGAACAGTTCGCCGGGGTCTCGCATGCTTCAACTCTAAGCCGGGGTCCGCGCCGGGGTGCGGTGCTCCGGCCCCCTCGCTGCACGCCCACAGCGAACAGGCGACGGCCTCCTGCCGCGCGCAGCGGCTAGGGTCGAGAGCATGACGGTTCCCGCGCTCTCGCTCTCTTCCGCTCCCTCGTCCTCGTCCGCCGTCCTCGTCGTCGGTGCGCGCTCCGGCCGCGACGGCGTCGTCGTGCTCTCCGAGCACGCGCCGGACGGCCTCGCCGGCCAGCTCGGCGCCGTCGGCTTCTCCGGGGGCAAGGACGAGCTGGTGCGCCTGCCGGGCACGGCCGGACGCCCGCTCGCGGTCGTGGGCCTGCCGGACGAGCTGGATGAGGACGCGCTGCGCTACGCGGCGGGCACCGCGGTCCGGCAGCTCGCGGGCGTCGAGTCGGTCGCCGTCGACCTGCCCGCCGGGACGGACGAGCAGCTCGGAGCGGTTCTGGAGGGCGCGGCCCTCGGCTCCTACTCCTTCACCGACTACCGGGAGAAGAGCAGAGCGGGCGCCAAGGCCCCCGTCGCCGCGATCGAGGTCGTCGGCTCGTCCGAGCGGGCCGATGCGCTCGTCGAGCGCGCGGTCGCCGTCGCGGAGGCGGTATCCCTCGTCAAGGACCTCGTCAACATGCCGCCCATCGACCTCTACCCCGCGACGTTCGCCGACCGCGCCCGCGAGGCCGCCTCCGGCCTGCCGATCGAGGTCACCGTGTGGGACGAGCAGCAGCTCGCCGCGGACGGCTTCGGCGGCATCCTCGGCGTCGGCCAGGGCTCCGTCCGCCCGCCGCGCCTGGTGAAGGTGGACTACTCCCCCGCCGGCGCCGGGAAGCACCTGGCGCTGGTGGGCAAGGGCATCACGTTCGACTCCGGCGGCCTGTCGCTCAAGCCGCCGACGGGGATGGTCGGGATGAAGTACGACATGACCGGCGCCGCGACCGTCCTCGCCGTCGCGATCGCCGCGGCCCGGCTGGAGCTGCCGGTGCACGTGACCGCGTGGCTGTGCCTGGCCGAGAACATGCCGTCCGGCTCCGCGATCCGCCCCAACGACGTGCTCCGCATGCGCGGTGGGCGGACCGTGGAGGTGCTCAACACCGACGCGGAGGGCCGGCTGGTGCTGGCCGACGGCCTGGTCGCCGCGAGCGAGGAGCAGCCGGACGCCATCGTCGATGTCGCGACGCTGACCGGCGCGGCGATGGTCGCGCTCGGCACCCGCTACGCCGCGGTGATGGGCTCCGACGACCTGGTCGGCGACGTGATCGCCGCGGCGAAGGCGAGCGGCGAGCTTCTCTGGCCGATGCCGCTGGCGGCCGAGCTGCGCGCGAACATCGCCTCCGAGGTCGCCGACATCGCCAACGCCAACCCGGGCAATACGGCGGGCGGGATGCTGCTCGCCGGCGTCTTCCTGCAGGAGTTCATCGGCCGCACCTCCGACGACGACGACGCGCCGCGCATCCCGTGGGCGCACCTGGACATCGCCGGCCCCGCGAAGGGCCCGTCGTCGCCGTACGGCTTCACGGGCAAGGGCCCGTCCGCCGTCAGCGTACGGGCGCTCGTGCGTTTGGCCGAGGACATTTCCGGGAAGTAGTAGGGTCGTATAGGCGGGAAAATCCTGCCCATGTAACCCCTGCCCGGAGCCACCCCTCGGGGCAGGATCGTGTCACGAATCCTGATGCGCGAGGGAGTAGCTGGGTGTCTGAGCAGAACTTTGACATTGTGGTGCTCGGCGGTGGGAGTGGAGGCTACGCAGCGGCGCTGCGTGCGGCCGAGCTCGGTTTCACCGTCGGCATGATCGAGAAGGACAAGG
>NZ_JBQCGZ010000174.1:0-24321 GCF_051955155.1 Leifsonia sp. | reverse complement strand
AGGCGGTCACCAGCATCACGTCGGCGGCGAGGTAGAGGGCGACCATCTCCTCGCGCGGGTAGCCGTGGTGCAGGTAGGCGATGGCGGTGTGGCCGAGGGTGGAGTAGTCGCCGTTGATCCGGCCGACCGTCAGCTCGATCTCGTCGCGCAGCTGGCGGTACGTCTCGACCCGCTCGCGGCTGGGGCTGGCGACCTGCACGAGCGTGACGTCCTCGACGCTCAGGCGCTCCTCCTCCAGCAGTTCGCCGAACGCCTTCAGCCGGTGGCCGATGCCCTTCGTGTAGTCCAGCCGGTCGACGCCGAGCATGATCTTCTCGGGGTTGCCCAGCTCCTCCCGGATCTCGCGCGCCCGCGCCTGGATCTCGGGACGGCGGGCGAGGTCCTGGTACTGGTCGGCGTCGATGGAGATCGGGAAGGCGCGCGCGAGCACCGTCCGCACCAGTCCCCCGTGCCGGTTCGTGGTGACGTGGCGGTGCGACCCGGCTTCCGGGTCGTCGCTGTCGATCGGCACCTCGATGATCGGGCCACGGGTCTCGTAGCCCTTCAGCCGGCGGACCGCGCGCGAGAAGTTGCCGGCGTCGGCGACGCGCTGGAAGCCGATCACGTCCGCGCCGAGCAGCCCGTCGATGATCTGCCGCCGCCACGGCAGCTGCGAGTAGATGCCGTAGGGAGGGAACGGGATGTGGTTGAAGAAGCCGATCACGAGGTCGGGACGCGTCTCCCGCAGCATCGCGGGGACGAGCTGCAGCTGGTAGTCGTGCACCCAGACGACGGCGCCCCTGGCGGCGACGGATGCGGCGGCCTCGGCGAACCGGCGGTTGACCGTGACGTAGGTCTCCCACCACTCGCGGTGGTAGCTCGGCTGCGCGATCACGTCGTGGTAGAGCGGCCAGAGCGTGTCGTTCGAGAAGCCCTCGTAGTACTCCTGCAGCTCCTGCTCACTGAGCGGGACCGGCAGGATGTGGATGCCGTCCGCCTCGAACGGGTCGAACGTCTCGTCCGCGACGCCGGCCCAGCCGATCCAGACGCCGTCCTGGGCGCGCATCACCGGCTGCAGCGCCGTCACCAGACCGCCGGGCGACGGCCGCCAGCTCGCCTCTCCCGACTCGTCGACCACGTGGTCGACGGGCAGCCGGTTGGAGACGATCACCAGGTCGTAGGTCTCGGACGGATTATGGGCGGGCGGCGTGCTGATGGTCGGTCAACTCCCTCGATCGAGTGCTTCAGTGCGGGATACCCGTCACAGTACCAGCGTGGTTCAACCCCCTCGCGGGGCGTTCTCCGCCCGGACACGGCCCGTTCAGCGGCCGAGATTAGAGTGTGGCTGTGATGCGCATGGGCATGGGAACCACCTGCGTCTACCCGCTCGGGCTCGAGGAGGCGTTCCGGACCGCCGCCGAGCTCGGCTTCGACGGCGTCGAGGTGATGGTCACGCGCGACGAGGCGACGCAGTCCGCGTCGTCGCTCGCGCGCCTCTCCGATCGCTACGGGATCCCGGTGCTCAGCATCCACGCGCCCGTCCTGCTGCTGACGCACTTCGTGTGGGGACGCGATCCCCGGGTCAAGCTCGAGCGCTCCGCCGAGCTCGCGGCGGCCGTCGGGGCGGACACGGTCGTCGTGCATCCCCCGTTCCGCTGGCAGTCCGACTACGCCGACGGGTTCCTCGGCATCGTCCGCGAGACCGTCGCGGCGTCCGGCGTGCGGATCGCCGTCGAGAACATGTTCCCGTGGAAGGTCGCCGGGCGCTCGATGGCCGCGTACTCCCCCGGCTGGAACCCGCTGCCGATGGACTGCGACGACGTCACGCTGGACTTCTCGCACGCCGCCCTGAGCGGCCTGGACGGGCTGGAGTTCGCCTCGGCGCTCGGCGATCGGCTCCGCCACATCCATCTGTGCGACGGCTCCGGTGCGCTCGACGAGGCCCGCGTGTTCGACGAGCACCTCGTGCCCGGCCGGGGAAGCCAGCCGGTGGCCGCGGTGCTGAGCAGGCTCGCGGCGACGGGATGGAGCGGCTCGGTCGTCGCCGAGGTGAACACCCGCAAGGCGCGCACCGACGCCGAGCGCCGGGCGATGCTGGTCGAGACGCTGGCCTTCGCGCGCCAGCACGCCTCCGCGGCGGCGAGCTGACCCGCGCCTACTGGGCGGAGCCGAGCAGCTTGGCCAGCTCCCTCGCGTACTCGCGGTAGCCGGCGGCGGTGGGGTGGAACGCATCCTCGCCGCTGACGTTCAGCCATGGCTTCTTCGTGCCGATCCCGTGGCCGAGGAAGTCGACGCCGACGTAGGTCATCGGGACGCCCTTGGCGCGCTGGGCGTCGACGGCGTCCTTGATGGTCTGGTTGAGGCCGATGGTCGCGGCGTTGATCGCCGTCGCCGTCCCGAAGTCCGGCGAGCCGGTGTCGGTGTTGTCGTACATCAGCGCGTAGCCGGTGACGACGATCCTGGCGTTCGGAGCGGCCTGCGCGATCGCGCTGTAGACGGTCTCGAGCCGGTCGGGAAGCACGTTCAGCAGGGACAGCGCCGACGAGACGCCGTTGCGGCAGGCGACCGCCTTGCCCGCCGCGCAGTCCGAGGCGATCGCCGCGACGCCGAGGTCGTTGCCGCCGACGCTGACCGTGACCAGGTCGGTGCGGTCGTCCAGCGCGATCAGCTGGTGCTTGAGCAGGTCGGAGGTGGTCGCGCCGGCGCACGCGGCGTTCACCACCAGGTCGACGCCTGCGGTCTTGGCGAAGTCGGCCGGGTAGCTGTAGTTGCTCTGCCTGCACTTGCCGCTCTCGTCGCCGGCGCCCATGCCCGCGGCGAAGGAGTCGCCGAGGGCGACGTAGCGCGTGGATGCGGTCAGCGGCTCGCGCGGGAACGGGTCGGCCGTCGGCGTCGGAGCGGGTGTCGCCGCGAGCGGCCGGGGCGTCGCCTCCGGTGTTCCGCCCGCCGCCGCGCATCCGGACACGGCGAGCGCGAACACGGCTGCGCCAAGGGCGGCCAGGAGTCTCGGGTGGGCTGGACGTCGCATCCGCACGAGCGTACCCGTGCGGGCTTGATGTTCGATCACACCCGGCTTCGGATCCGCTTCAGATCTGCTCCGTGAGCGCGAGCAGGATCGCGGGCACCGACTCCGACAGGCGCTCCGCGAACGGCCGCTCGTCGCCCGAGAGCAGCGCTCTGGCCTCGCCGTTCGCGCACAGCTCCGCGATCACGCGGACGGCCTCCTCCGGCTCGATCGTGAACCGCCGCCTGGCGCTGGCGAGCGCCGCCACCACGACCTCGGTGAGGTCGTGGAAGAAGCCGTCCTGATAGCGCAGGAAGTCGGCGGAGATAGCGGGATCGCGCAGTGCCAGCAGCAGGAACTCGGACTGCACGAGCCACCAGCGCCTGTCGTCGGACTGCAGCTCGAGGATGCGCGTGATGGTGTCGATCACCTCGGCGTCGCCGAGCTCGCCGCCCCCTGCGCCGACCAGCGGCCGCAGGAACTGCTCGACACCGGCGTTCAGCTGCTCGATGCGCATCGTCTTCTCGCGCTCCATCAGCGCGAAGAAGAGTTCCTCCTTGGTGGAGAAGTTGGAGTAGAACGCCCCGCGCGTGAACCCGGCGGCCTCGGTGATCATCTCGACGCTGGCCGCGCGAACGCCGTGCTCGGCGAAGACGTCGAACGCCGCATCGAGCAGGCGTGCGCGGGTCTTCTGCCGGCGCGCGGACTCGACGGGAGCGTCCTCGCTTGCGGCATCTCTGAGAGCTGTGCTGTCCAAGCTGAAACCTTCCTGAGTCGGGTTTTCGATACACCAGTGTATCGGATACAGTCGGGAATCGGATACAACGGTGTATCGAAACTTCCCTGGTCACCTATCCGCTGGAGAACGCGTGTCCTCGCTCCTGTATTCGATCGGCCGCTGGGCCTTCCGTGCCCGCAAGCTGGTCCTCTCGCTGTGGCTCCTGCTGCTCGTCCTGCTGGGCGGAGGGGCCGTGGCGTTCAACCAGGGGACGGACGACTCGTTCAGCATCCCCGGCACCGAGTCGCAGGAGGCGCTCGACACGCTGAGCCGCACGTTCCCGCAGGTGAGCGGGACGAGCGCGCAGATCGTCGTCGTCGCCCCGAAGGGCGGAACGGTCGACGACGCCGACGTCAAGAAGCCGGTCGAGGACGCGGTCGCCGACATCGCGAAGGTGGACGGCGTCTCCGGCGCCAACTCCCCCTACAGCACGACCGTCAAGAACCTGATCTCCGACGACCGGTCCGCCGCCATCGTCCAGGTGCAGCTGAAGGGCCAGCAGACCACCGTCACGCCCGAGACGAAGACGGCGCTCAAGGACGCGGGGGCCGCACTGGAGAAGGCGCTGCCGGAGGGCTCCCAGGTCGCCGTGGGCGGCCAGGTCTTCTCGCAGAGCCTGCCGAGCCTGTCGGCGACCGAGCTGATCGGCGTCGGCATCGCGCTGATCGTCCTCATCGTCACGTTCGGCTCGATCATCGCGGCGGGGATGCCGCTGGCGACCGCCCTGCTCGGCGTCGGGCTCTCGATGGCGCTGATCTTCCTGGCGACGATCTTCGGCTCGATCTCGCAGACGACGCCGATGCTCGCTCTGATGCTCGGCCTGGCTGTCGGCATCGACTACTCGCTGTTCATCATCTCCCGCCATCAGAGCCAGCTGAAAGCGGGCGTCGATCCGGAGGAGTCCGCTGCCCGCTCGGTGGCGACTGCCGGCTCCGCCGTGCTCTTCGCCGGGATCACCGTGATCATCGCGCTCGCCGGGCTGGCCGTGGCGAACATCCCGTTCCTGACGACGATGGGCCTGGCCGCCTCGGTGGCCGTCGCCGTCGCTGTGCTCGTCGCGCTCACGCTGACGCCCGCGTTCCTCGGCTTCGCCGGCGCCAGGATCACCCCGGGCCGCCGCGCCGCCAGGCGAGCGGCACGACGGGCGCGGGCCGCCGCGGCGAGCGCGGAGGCCGGCGTCGCCGCCGCGGGCGCCGCGGACTCCCCGGTTCCCGCAACGTCCCCCTCCCCCGGCGCGGCGCCGTCGCTCGCGCACGCCGCGACCGCCGAGATCCCGAAGGGCCCGTTCCGCACCTGGGTGCGCGGCGTGACGCGCTTCCCCATCGTCACCATCGTCGCCGTGGTCGTGGCGCTCGGGATCGCCGCGCTCCCCGCGCTCCAGCTGCGCCTCGCACTTCCGGACGCCGGGACGCACCCGAAATCCGACCCGGCGCGCATCGCGTACGACCTGGTGTCCGAGCACTTCGGCCCCGGCTACAACGGCCCGCTCATCGTCACCGGCTCGATCATCTCCAGCACCGACCCCGTCGGCCTGATGCACAAGATCGGCGCCGAGATCGCCGACCTGCCCGGCGTCTCCGCCGTGCCCCTGGCGACCCCGAACCAGAACGCGGACACCGGTATCGTCCAGGTCATCCCGACCACGGCGTCCGACGACCCCAAGACGGCCGAGCTGGTCTCCGAGCTGCGCGCGAAGCATCAGCACTTCCTCGACGAGTACGGCGTCGACCTGAAGGTCACCGGGACGACGGCGGCGCAGATCGACGTGTCGAACCGGCTGGGCGGCGCTCTGCTGCCATTCGGGATCCTCGTCGTCGGGCTCTCGCTCGTGCTGCTGACGATGGTGTTCCGGTCGATCGCCGTCCCGATCAAGGCCGCGCTCGGCTACCTGCTGTCGGTCGGGGTCGCCTTCGGCGCCGTGACCGCGGTGTTCGAATGGGGCTGGCTGGCGGACGCGCTGCACGTGGACAAGACCGGACCGGTGATCAGCTTCATGCCGATCATCCTGATGGGCGTGCTGTTCGGGCTCGCGATGGACTACGAGGTGTTCCTGGTCAGCCGCATCCGCGAGGACTACGTGCACGGCCGCGACGCCCGCCGGGCGGTGCAGAGCGGCTTCGTCGGCTCCGCCAAGGTGGTCACCGCGGCCGCGATCATCATGATCTCGGTGTTCGCGGCGTTCGTGCCGGAGGGCGACACCTCCATCAAGCCGATCGCGCTCGGCCTCGCCGTCGGCGTGTTCGTCGACGCGTTCATCGTGCGGATGACCCTCGTCCCCGCCGTCCTGCAGCTGCTGGGCGAGAAGGCGTGGTGGATGCCGCGCTGGCTCGACCGCATCCTGCCCTCGTTCGACGTCGAGGGCGACGGGCTGCAGAAGGAGCTCGAGCTGGCCGAGTGGCCGGAGCCGGGGGCGCGCCTGGTCGCCGCCGCCGACGGGCTCGGCGTCTCGGCGCGCCGCCGCCCGCTGCTGCGGGACGTCTCGTTCCGGCTCGGCGACGGCGAGGCGCTCGTCGTGCACGGCCCCGACCGCACGGCGGCGCTCGCCCTGCTGATGGCCGTGACCGGACGCACCAGGCCGGCGAGCGGCACGATGAAGGTGGCCGGCTTCGTGCTGCCGACCCGCGCCGCCGCGGTCCGCTCCCGCACCGCCGTCGTCCGGCTGGACGCCGCAGAGACCCCGGTCGAGGATGTGCGGCGCGCGCTGGCGGCTCGTCCGCAGCTGCTCGCTCTGGACGCCGTCGACGCGCTGACCGACCCGGTCGAGCGCCGGCGCATCCGCGCCGAGCTCGCCGCCGCCCTGACCGCCGCGCGGAGCGCCGACCGTCCCTTCGCGATCGTGGTGAGCTGCGTCGACCCGTCCCAGCTGGACGACCTGCTGCCCGAGAGCGTCGAGCCGAGCGACATCCGCCTCGGCGCCGACCCCGCCGGCGCGACGCACGCCGCCGCGCGCACCGACCGCACCGACCTGCCCGCCGCACACCTGGAGAAGGCGAACGCCCGATGACCACCCCGAACCTCCGCCGTCCCGGATCGCTGTTCTCCCTCGAGCGGATGCGCTCCGACAAGCGCATCACCTGGCTCACCATCGCCGGCCTCATCCTGGTCCCGCTCGTGATCGGCGGCCTGCTGGTCTGGGCGCTGTGGAACCCCACCGAGCGGCTCGGCGACGTCAAGGCCGCCGTCGTCAACCTCGACCAGCCGGTGAAGCTCAACGGCCAGACCGTCCCGCTCGGCCGGCAGATGGCCGCCGGCCTCCTCGACACCGAGCACGACAACTTCTCGTGGGTGCTCACCGACCGGAAGGACGCGGACAAGGGCATCGCCGACGGCAGCTACGTCGCGGTGGTCACGATCCCGGAGAACTTCTCGAAGGCGGCGACCTCGACGGCCGGGCAGGCCGGCGAGGCCACCCAGGCGACCATCGACGTCCGCACCAGCCAGAAGTCCAAGCTCGTCGACCCGGCGATCAGCCAGGCGGTGACGTCCACGGCGACCTCGGTCCTCAACAAGCAGCTCACCTCCACCTACCTGCAGAACGTCTACGTGGGCTTCAACACGCTGCACGACCAGATCGGCCAGGCGGCGACGGGAGCCGCGAAGCTCTCCGACGGGCTCACGCAGCTCGCCGGCGGCACGCAGCAGCTCTCGGCGGGCGCGACCCAGCTCAGCTCGGGCGCCGACCAGCTCGCGAGCGGGCTGAGACAGTTGTCCGACGGGGCGTACGGTCTGTCGAGCGGGCTCGGGCAGCTCTCGGGCGGGGCGCAGGGACTGGCGGACGGGCTGGGCACGGCCGCCTCCGGTGCCAAGGACATCCCGGCGGGCTTCACCTCGCTCGCCGGCGCGGCGGGCACATCGGCCGCCAAGGTCACCACCGCCACGACGAACATCTGGACGGCCGCCCAGCAGAACTGCACGCCCGCCGCGATCGTCGCCTCGCCCGCGCTCGGCGCGCTGTGCCAGGCGATCAACGACAACACCCAGGGTCTCAAGGAGGGCATCGGCTACGCGCTCGGGGTGCAGAGCGGTGCGAACGAGGCAGCGACGAAAGCGCAGCCTCTGGTGACCGGCCTCGCCCAGTCCGCCTCCGGCGCCCAGCAGCTCGCCTCCGGCGTCGCCCAGTCCGCCTCCGGGGCCGACCAGCTCGCCTCCGGCGTCCAGCAGTCCGCGGACGGCGCCTCGCAGTACGCGGCGGGCGTCCGGGAGTTCGCGGACAAGGTCCCGCAGCTCGCGTCCGGCGCCCAGCAGTCGGCCGCCGGTGCCGCCTCCCTGGCCTCCGGGCTCGAGAAGGCGGTCGCGCAGCTGCCGAGCTACGACAGCGGCGAGCGCACCAACCTCGCCTCCGTCGCCTCGCAGCCGGTGACCCAGAAGGAGTCGGGCAACACCGCGTTCGGCACCTCCAGCATCCCGCTGTTCGCGTCCGTCGCGCTCTGGCTCGGCGCCCTGGCGACGTTCCTCGTGCTGCAGGCGATCTCGCGGCGCGCGCTGCTGACCTCGCGAGCGGCGGGCCTCATCGCCCTCGACGGCCTCCTGCCGGCCTCCGCGCTCGGCGCCGTCCAGGGCGTGCTCGTGGCCGCGATCATGCAGCCGGCGATGCAGCTCGACGTCGGCCACTGGTTCGCGTTCGCGGGGGTCGCCGTCGCCGTCGGGGTCGCGTTCGCCGCCGTCAACCACGGGCTGGTCGCGCTGCTCGGCGGCGTCGGGAGGTTCCTGTCGATGCTCGTGGTCGTCGTGACCCTCGCCTCCGGCATCGTCTCCACCGCCCCCGGCTTCTTCGACGGCGTGCTCGGCTGGCTTCCGACCGCTCCCGCCATCACGGCGCTGCAGGGCGTCGTGGACGGGACGAGCGGCGTCTGGCGGGGCCTCGGCGGACTGCTGCTCTGGGCCGGGCTCGGCTTCGGGCTCGCCCTGCTCGGTATCGCCCGCAGGCGGGTGGTCAGCGCGGCCCAGCTGCTCCCGGCCGAGTGATGCTCGCCCCTCCCCGCCAGCGCTTCCGGAGTTCTTCACGCGACACGCCGCGTAATGGCGTGCACAACTCCGGAAGCGATGGTTGCGATGCGCGCCTCAGTGACCGGAGAGCGGTCAGACGGTCGCGGCGAGCGCGAGCGTCGCGAGCACGACCGTGACCGGGGCGACGATCGCGCCGAGCAGGATGTAGCGCCGCCAGCGGATCTCCACGTCGAACGACGTGAGGCGCTGGTGCCAGAGCAGGGTCGCCAGCGACGCCCACGGGGTGATCAGCGGGCCCGCGTTCACGCCGATCAGCAGCGCCGCCAGCCGGACAGGGCTGCCCGCCGCCGGCTCCAGCGCGAGGTAGGCGGGCAGGTTGTCCACCGCGTTCGCTCCGACCATGCCCGTGACGGAGAGCCGAAGCAGGGCAAGCGGGTCCTCCCCCGTCCCCGAGACCCGGGCCAGCAGCGCGCCGAGCCCGTTGGCATGCAGCGCCTCGATGAACAGGAAGAGCCCGGAGGCGAGCAGCACCAGCTGCCACGGCACGAGGCCGAAGCGGATCACGCTCCGGCACCGCACCAGGAACACCGCGAGCAGGACCAGCGCACCGGCGCACGCGGGGATCCACACCGGGATGCCGGAGACGAGCAGCGGCAGCAGCGCCACCACCACCGCCGCGCTCACCCAGAACAGCACGGGGTCGCCGATCCGCTCCTCCTCGCCCGTGCTGTAGCGCACCAGCAGCGAGCGGCGGGCGACGAGGAAGACGACGATCATCGGCACGACCATCGCGACGATCGCCGGTGCGGCCATCAGGGCGGCGAACGCGGCCGGTGTCGGGTCGCCCATCGCGTGCTGGGCCAGCAGGTTCGTGAGGTTGGAGACCGGGAGCAGCAGGGATCCGGCGTTCGCCATCCACACCGTGGTGAGCGCGAACGGC
Organism: Leifsonia sp.; assembly: GCF_051955155.1. NCBI lineage: Bacteria > Bacillati > Actinomycetota > Actinomycetes > Micrococcales > Microbacteriaceae > Leifsonia > Leifsonia sp. The sequence continues at coordinate 14,673 of NZ_JBQCGZ010000174.1, read as the reverse complement.
AGCGGGTTCAGCCCGGCGTGCCTGGCCAGGACGATCACGACGGGCGTCAGCAGCACCGCGGTGGTGTCGAGCGACAGGAATACCGTGCTCAGCGCGGCGACGACGACGACGAGCAGCCACAGCAGCCAGCCGCGGCCGCCGCCCCAGCGCGCGGTGAGCTGGGCGACCTGCGTGAACACCCCGGCCTCCGCGGCGAACTCGGTGACGACGGTCACCCCGACCACGAAGAGCAGGATGGGCCAGACCCGGTCCCACAGGGCCGCCGCGTCGGCGAGCGGGAGCAGCCCCGTCGCGACGGCGACCAGTCCGAGCACGAGCAGAGCAGCGCCTACGATCGCGGTCTTCATCCGCCTCCTGTCATCCCTCCACGCCCGACGCGCCGAAGGGAAGCGTACGCTACGGGACGAGCGAAAGGACGCGGATGCGCAAGTTCATCTTCAACGGGGCCATCATCAGCGCGGCGATCGGCCTGTGGACGACGATCCAGACGACCAAGAGCGGCCCCAGGGACTGGCGGGTCCCGCTGATGTGGATCAGCGCGGCCCTCTCCCTCGTGATCGCGGTCGGCACGGTCGTGCAGGAGTCCCGCGAGGCCGAGGACAGGCAGCTGCACGGCTGACACCACCGAGATCGGCGGAATTCCGCTGATCGTGCGGCGTGTCCGCGCGTTTCGGAGGCTCACGGGCAGGACACTTGGTGTGACATCCGAATCGGAAGGGGTTGCGCCATGTTTGGTCGTAGGCGGCACGCCGCCGCCGAGGTTCCGGCGGCGCCGGTCCCTCAGCTGACGGACGCACAGATCCTCGAGCTCGTGCACACCACGGTGGCCGAGCTCATCGGAGAGAACGGCGAGTGGACGGTCAACCGTCGCTCCGCCGACGACACCGACGCCATCTTCCATTCGATCCTCGCCCAGTCGGTCGCGGTCGACATCACCGCCGCGATCGTGGATGCGCGCAACCGGCTGCAGGCGGGCGAGCCCGTCGCGCAGGCGGCCGTCCCCTCCGCGCCGCAGCACCTCGCCTCCGAGCCGGCGCACGTCGCCGAGCCGGCGGCCGAGGAGCCGGTCGAGCAGGAGGAGCCGGCGGCGATGGCGTGGGAGCCCGCCCCGATCACGGTGTGGACCGACCTGCGCAAGCCGGTCACCGGCGAGATCCCCGCGGTCGAGCACGTCGAGCGCCCGGCCGCGTAGCGCCGCCGCTCAGCCCAGCTTCGGCCAGGACGCCGGCCCCTCGGAGCCGGCCCGGTAGCTCTGCAGCGGGACCTCGTCCTTGCCCCACTCGGTGATCACCGGCGCCACGATCCGCCAGCACTCCACCGCGGTGTCCGCGCGCACCGACAGCGTCGGATCGCCGTCCAGGATGCCCTCCAGCACCTCACCGTAGGCGTTCAGTTCGCCAGGACCGAACTCGGCCTCCAGAGCGACCCGCTCGATCTCGCGCGGATCGCCGGGGCCGTTGACGTTCAGCTCCAGGGACATCGCATCCGGCGCGAGCATGACCCGCAGCTTCGTCGGCTCCCTGGTCCCCTTCAGCCCCACCGGGATGTGCCTGGCCGGACGGAAGGTCACCACGATCTCCCTGCGCCGGGTTCCGAGCGCCTTCCCGGAGCGCAGCGTGAACGGGACCCCCGCCCAGCGCCAGGTGTCGATCTGCACCGTCAGCTCCGCGAGCGTCTCCGTGTGCCGGGACGGGTCGACGCCCGGCTCCTTGGCGTAGGACGGCAGTGCCCTGCCGTCGATCTCGCCCGCGGTGTAGCGCGCGCGCCTGCTCGCCTCCTTCGGGCTCCCGCGCCGCACGCGCGTGGCGCGCAGCACGGTCGCCTTCGCGTCGCGCAGGTCCGTCGCGTCGAGCGAGGACGGCGGTTCCATCGCCAGCACGGCGAGCACCTGCAGCAGGTGGCTCTGGATCATGTCGACGAGGGCGCCCGCCCCGTCGTAGTAGCGTGCGCGGTCCTCCAGGCCCAGGGTCTCGTCGTAGACGATGTCGACGCGCTCGATGTGGTCGCTGTTCCAGAGCGGCTCCAGGATGCTGTTGGCGAACCGCAGGCCGATCAGGTTCAGCACGGTCGAACGGCCGAGGAAGTGGTCGATGCGGTGGATGCGCTCCTCCGGCACGAGCTTCGCCAGCTGGGCGTTCAGCGCGATCGCGCTGCGCTTGTCGACGCCGAACGGCTTCTCCAGGGCGAGCGTGAGGCCGGCGGGCCGGTCGATGCGCTGCAGCGCGCTGCAGGCCTTCGCGGTGATCGCGGGCGGCAGCGCGAAGTAGAGCGCCGGAGCGCCGTCGGCCGCGGCGAGCACGCGGGTGAGGTCGTCCGGGTCGGTGACATCGGCCTGCACGTAACGTGTGTCCTTCAGAAGCCGGTCCACCGCAGGGCCCGTGGAGCCGGTGGTCGCGAAGCTCGCCTTCACCACCGAGCGCCAGTGCGCGTCCGTCCAGTCCTCCATGCCGGAGCCGACCAGGTGGAAGCGCCGTTCCGGGTGGTTCGTGAGCAGCTGGCCGACGGCCGGGAGCAGGAGTCTGGACGACAGATCGCCGCTCGCTCCGAGAATCACCAGAGTGCCTACGGACTGCGTCATGCCCATCACAGTACGGCCATACTGGAATCATGTCGCTCCCCATCGAGGATTACGCCCTGATCGGTGACTGCTTCACGGGAGCGCTCGTCGGGTCCGACGGCAGCATCGACTGGCTGTGCCTGCCGCGCTTCGACGCCCCGTCCACGTTCGGGGCGCTGCTCGGGACGGAGGACCACGGCCGCTGGCTGGTAGCGCCCGCCGATCCCACCGCGACGAGCACGCGGCAGTACGAGCGCGACACGATGATCCTGGTCACCCGCTGGCGGACCGCGGACGGCGAGGTCGAGGTGATCGACGCCATGCCGATGGGCGACCACCGCGCCGACCTGGTGCGCCGGGTGCGCGGCGTCCGCGGCACGGTGACCATGCGCCAGGACCTGCGCATCCGGTTCGGCTACGCGACGGCCATCCCGTGGGTCCGCAAGGAGAGCGCGGAGACCCCGCCGGCGCTGATCGCGGTCGCCGGCCCGGACGGCCTGGTCTTCCGCGGGCCGGCGCTGCAGGCCGCCGACCACTCGCACGACGGCACCTTCACGGTCACGGCCGGGCAGACGGTCGACCTGTCGATGACCTGGTTCCCCTCGCACCGCGCGGCACCGGAGGCGGTCGACGTCGAGAAGGCGCTCGCGCAGACCCGGAGCTGGTGGACGGACTGGGCCTCCGGCTGCGACCACGACGGTCCGTACCGGGACCAGGTGGTGCGCTCGCTCATCCTGCTCCGCGCCCTGACCCACCTGGAGACCGGCGGCATCGTCGCCGCCGCCACCACATCGCTGCCCGAGGCGTTCGGCGGCGAGCGCAACTGGGACTACCGCTACGTGTGGCTGCGGGACGCGTCGCTCACGATCGGCGTGCTGCTCTCGCACGGCTACGCGGACTACGTCGACCACTGGCGGGACTGGCTGCTACGCGCGGTCGCCGGCGACCCGGCCGACGTGCAGATCATGTACGGCCTGGCCGGCGAGCGCGACCTCGCGGAGCGCGAGATCGCGAGCCTCCCCGGCTACCAGGGCGCGCGTCCGGTGCGGATCGGCAACGACGCGTCCACCCAGTTCCAGGCGGACGTGATCGGCGAGGTGATGATCGCCCTCGACCGCGGGCGCAGCGCCGGGGTGCCGGAGACCCGGTTCTCGTGGGCGCTGCAGCGGGCGCTGATGGGCTTCCTGGAGGAGAACTGGCGCAAGCCGGACCACGGCATCTGGGAGATCCGCGGCGAGCCGAAGGCGTTCACGCACTCGCGCGCGCTGGTCTGGGCGGCGTTCGACTGCGCCATCCGCGGCGTGCAGGAGTACGGGCTGAGCGGCCCGGTCGAGCGCTGGCGCCGGCTGCAGGCGGAGATCCGCGCTGACCTGGAGGCGAACGGCTACGACGAGCACCGCGGCAGCTACGTGCAGACGTTCGGCAGCCGGGAGCTCGACGCCTCCCTGCTGCTGCTCCCCCAGGTCGGCTACTGCGCCTTCGACGACCCGCGGATGCTCGGCACCGTGCGCGCGATCGAGGAGGACCTGATGCGCGACGGGCTGGTGCTGCGCTACCGCACGGACACCGGCGTCGACGGCCTGCCGCCCGGCGAGCATCCCTTCCTCGCGTGCTCGTTCTGGCTGGTCGAGCAGTACGCGCGCTCGCACCGGATCGAGGACGCCGAGCGGCTGATGGACCGCCTGCTCGGCCTCGCCAACGACGTCGGGATGCTGTCGGAGGAGTACGACATCGACGGCAGGTCGCAGGCGGGGAACACCCCGCAGGCGCTGACCCACCTCGCGCTCGTCCGGGCGGCGGACGCGATCGCCGAGGTGCGCGCGGCGCGGCCGGCCGCGGAGGTGCCCGCCGGATGACGGACGCCTCGACGCTGGAGGAGACGGGGGTGGAGGAACGGCTGGAACTCGGGTCGCCGTGGGTCACCATCGTCTGGAACGACCCGGTGAACCTGATGTCGTACGTGACGCATGTCTTCCAGAGCTACTTCGGCTACCCGCGCGCGGAGGCCGAACGGCTGATGATGCTCGTGCACACCGAGGGCAAGGCCGTCGTCGCGACCGGAACGCGCGAGGAGATGGAGCGGCACGTGGAGGCCATGCACGACTACGGACTCTGGGCCACGCTGACGAAGGCGGACGCGTGAAGCCGTTCCGCGCCGCGAAGGACGGCACCGTGCGGGCACGGTTCGACCGCGACGAGGTCGACCTGCTCGTGCAGCTGTCCGGCGAGGCGGGCGCCATCGCCACCGCGGCCGCCGAGGGCGCCGGGGCCGCCGCGCTCGACCCCGCTGTGCTGCGCCTGCTGCCGGACGCGTACCCCGACGACCCGGACGCGTCGGCCGAGTTCCGCCGCTTCACCGCCGCCGGCATCGCGGAACGCAAGGCGCTGAACGCGCGCGTCGTCGCGGAGACCCTCGCGCACGGCGGCGCGGGGACCGTCGAGGTGCGGCTGGACGACGGGCAGGCCGTCGCCTGGCTGCGGGCGATCACGGACATCCGGCTGGTGCTCGCCGCCCGGCTCGGGATCGTGCAGGACGGCGACGACGGCGACATCCACGACGCGTCCTCCGCGCTGCAGCGCGCGGTCTACGACTGGCTGGCCGGCGTGCAGGAGTCGCTGGTGCTCGCCCTCGACGCCCGCCGCTAGCGCCCCCCTCCTCGGCTCCCACGCCATCCGTTCCGGACTTCTTCACGCGACACGCCGCGCGCGAGCGTGAACAACTCCGGAAGCGATGGCTGCGGGGCAGGGCGCGGGCGTCAGACGGGAAAGCGGACGGTGGCGGCGACGGGGCCGCCGCCGGGGACGTCCTCGGCGCGCAGGGCGTAGACGCGCGCCTTCGAGGCGAGCGAGCGGCGGAGGATCTCGTCGGTGACGCCGTAGTGACCCGGCGCGTCGTCGGCGGCGTAGGCGATCGCGCCGGTCTCGTCGTCGATCGTGCCCGGCACTCTGGCGTCGATGTCGAAGACCAGCGCCTCCACCGCCCCGAACGTCGCCGCGCGCGCGATGTCGCTCATGTCCACGAGCGCTGTCCCTGCCGCGATGCGGGTCTCGAAGGCGTCCTTGAGCGTGGCGACCTTGCCCGCGTAGAGGTTGTCCAGGACGTGCCGGGCGGCGGCGGCGAGCTCCTCCTCTGTCTTCTCCTCCGGGTTGCCCGCTATCGTCTCCTCCACCAGGTGCGGGTAGTCGCTCGCGCCGCGGAAGATGCCGGTGAGCGGCTCGGCGGCGGCGAGGATGAGCGGCTCGGTGGAGTTCGCCAGCAGTGGGTGCAGCGCGCGCTCGATCGCCTGCACGTACTCCAGCATCCGCACCTTCTGGCCCTCCGAACCCTGGATGCGGCCCTCCGCGGAGCGGCCGCTGATCGTGGTCAGGCCGACGGCCGCCGCGACGTTGCTCGGCATCCCGTCCACGTCGACGATGACAGCGGGCGCCTCCGGGTCGATCTTGATCAGCCGCACCGAGTTCTGCGCGAGCGCGAGGATGAGCGCGGACTGCGGGAAGGTGACCGCACGCAGCAGCGGCTTGACGTAGAACCGGTCGGCGACCTCGCAGACGCTGGTCAGCCGGTTCGGGAGGCGGAAGGTCTCGGCGAGTTCGCCGTCGAGGAAGACGGCGAGGGACCGGGACTGGTAGCGCCAGAAGTCCCTGTCCTCGAGGATGGTCTCGCCCTCGGCCTGCACCGCGGCGACGCGTGCACGCGGCACGCCGAGCGTCTCGAGCGCCTTGACCGCCTGCGCGAGGTGGTTCTTCAGCTCGATGCGCGCGCGATCGGCCTCCGGCGGCGTCGTTCCCGTCGGCAGGTAGATGCTGACGCAGCCCTGTTCGCGGAAGGCGGCGATCCTCTCGATGTCGGCCTTGGTCGGAATGTCCTTGTACTCCACTGTTCCTCCTCGGTCGCGGGCGTCCGGCACGTCGCTGTCCGGTCCGCCCCAGTCTTCCCTCGGCCCATTGCCTCCACAAGACCCGTCCGTCGTCGCGAGGGGGGGACCCGCCGATCGGCGTCGCGCGGCTGGAGCGGGTGGGCGAATCCGCGGCATGATGTCGAGAACTCCCCCTGCCGTTCGTGTAGACGGTGAGAGAGAAGGAGACATCATGACCCAGTACCTGCTCAGTGTCTACCAGCCGGACGGCCCCGTCCCGGAGCAGGAGGCCCTCGCGGCGATCGGCCGCGACCTCGACGCCCTCAACGCGGACATGCGGGCCGCCGGCGCGTGGGTGTTCTCGAACGGGCTGCTGCCGCCGTCGTCCGCGACCGTGCTGCGGCCGCAGGGCGGCGAGGTGCTCGTGACCGACGGCCCCTTCGCCGAGGGCAAGGAGCACCTCGGCGGCTTCACGATCGTCGACGTGCCCGACCTGGACGCGGCGATGGAGTGGGGGCGCAGGCTCGCCGTCGCCACCACGCTGCCGATCGAGGTCAGGCCGTTCGCCTGACCCGCGGACGGAGCATCCCGTGACCGCGAACGCCTCGCCCGGTGCCGTCGCCGCCGTCTTCCGGGCCGAGTACGGCCGGGCCGTCTCCGTGCTGTACCGCGCCCTCGGCGACCTGGACCGGGCCGAGGACGCGGTGCAGGAGGCGTTCGCGGTCGCCGCCGAGCGCTGGCCGCTCGACGGCGTCCCCGCCGCCCCCGCCGGCTGGATCATCCTCACGGCGCGGCGCCGCGCGATCGACCGGCTGCGCCGCGAGGCCGTCGGCCGGGAGCGCGAGGCGCAGGCCGTCGAGCTGCTCGCAGGCGCCGACCCCGAGCGGGGACCCGTCGCCGACCCGATCGGGGACGACCGCCTGCGGCTGATCTTCACCTGCTGCCACCCTGCGCTGTCGCCGGAGGCGCGGGTCGCGCTCACCCTGCGCCTGATCGGGGGGCTGACGACGGCGGAGATCGCGCGCGCGTTCCTGGTGCCGGAGGCGACCCTCGCACAGCGGATATCCCGCGCGAAGGCGAAGATCCGGGATGCGCGCATCCCCTACCGCATCCCCGCCGCCGATCGGCTTCCGGAGCGGCTGAACTCGGTGCTTGCGGTCGTCTACCTGATCTTCAGCGAGGGCTACACCGCGTCCGGCGGCGACCGGCTCGTGCGCGACGAGCTGTGCGACGAGGCGCTGCGGCTCGCGCGTCTGCTCGCGGAGCTGCTGCCGGACGAGGAGGAGGTGCACGGCATCCTCGCGCTGCTGCTGCTCGTGGATGCGCGGCGGCCGGCCAGGCTCACCCCCGACGGCGCGATGGTCGCCCTCCCCGACCAGGACCGGTCGCTCTGGGACTCCGCGCGGATCGCCGAGGGCCACGCCATCGTGCGCCGCTGCCTGGCCCGCGGCCGGCCGGGCGCCTACCAGCTGCAGGCGGCCATCCAGGCCGTGCACGACGACGCGCCGACCGCAGCGGAGACGGACTGGCCGCAGATCCTCGCCCTCTACGACCAGCTGCTGCGCGTGCAGCCGACGCCGGTGGTCGCCCTCAACCGCGCCGTCGCGGTCGCGGAGGTGGACGGACCGGCCGCCGGGCTCGCCGCGGTCGATCCGGTCAGGGACGCGCTCGCGGACTTCTACGTGCTGCACGGCGTCCGGGCCGGGCTGCTGCGCCGGCTCGGCAGGACAGCGGATGCCGCCGCGGCATACGACGAGGCGCTGCGGCTGTGCGGGAACGCGACGGAACGGATGTTCCTGGAGCGCGAGCGCGCGGCGCTCTGACCCCTTCCGCCGCGTCCCGCCCCGGTGGAGAGTGGGCGCCATGGACATCGCATTCCTCGGGCTCGGCCGGATGGGCCGCGAGCTCGTCCCGCACCTCATCGACGCCGGCCACCGCGTGACCGCGTGGAACCGCTCGCCCGGACCCGCCGAGGCGATCGGCCGCCGCGGCGCCAGGATCGCGTCCACGGCCGCAGAGGCCGTGGACGGCGCGGAGGCCGTGGTCAGCGTCCTGTTCGGGCCGGAGACCGTGCGCGAGGTGATCGTCGACGGCGGCCTGCCGTGGCGTCCCGGCGCTCTCTGGATCGACGTGACGACGGTCGCGCCCGCCGACGCGGAGGCGTTCGCCGGCTTCGCGGACGCTGCCGGCATCCGCTACGTGCACTCCCCCGTCGTCGGCTCGCTCGCGCCGGCGCGCGCGGGAGCGCTCGCCGTGCTGATCGGCGGCGAGCACGACGCCGCCCGCGAGGCCAGGCGGATCGTCGCGCTGTGGGCGGACCCCGACAAGCTGCGCCTGTTCGACGCCGCACCGAAGGCCGCCGCCTCGAAGCTCGTCGCGAACCTCGCCCTCGCCGTGTCGATGGAGGCGCTCTCCGAGTCGCTCCGGCTGGGCCGCGCCGCCGGTCTCGACGGCGACGAGGTGCTGCGGACCCTCTCCCTCACCGCCATCGCGCCGATGGCCGCGATGAAGGGTCAGCCGGTGACTGCTGGCGCGTTCGACGACGCCCAGTTCTCCGCCGCCGCCCTCGCCAAGGACACCCGGCTGATGCTCGCGACCTCCGACGCTCCCCTGCCGGCGGTGGCCCTGGTCGCCGCCGAACTGCAGCGCGCCGTCGAGGCCGGCGACGGCGAGAAGGACTTCTCCGTCATCGCGCGCGACCGCTGACCCGCACCGCCGCCGGCACCGCCGACATCGGAGTCAGCCGACCGGAGCGACGACCTGCCCGCTCGCCGCCGAACGCCGGGCCGCATCCACGACCCGCAGCGTGCGCAGGCCGACCGCGCCGTCCGGGCGGGCCGGGCGCCCCGAGCGCACCGCGTCGATGAACTCGGCGATCATCGCGGCATCCAGGTCGTCGCCGGTCGGCTCCCACACCGGGCCGTCGACCGTCTGGCCGGCGACGTGCGGCGCGAACGGCGCGATCGTCACCGAGCCGCGCGTGCCGATCACCTGCAGCGTGAGCCCGCCCCACGTCGAGGCGGAGTCCGGAACGCTCCACGAGCAGTCGATCGTCGCGATGACCCCGCTGTCGTAGACGGCGGTCACCAGCCCGCCGGTTTCCACCGTCGCCTCCGGGTGCAGGATGCGGTTGGACACCGCGTGCACCGTGGCCGGCTGCTCGGCGAGCAGCTCGTCGAGCAGGTCGGCGCAGTGCACGACGTGGTCGACCAGCGCGCCGCCGCCGGAGAGCGCGGCGTCGGTGAACCAGGCGCGGTCGGAGGGCAGCTTGCCGTTGTTGGTGCCCTTGACCGCGAGCAGCGTGCCGAGCCGGCCGGCGCGCACCCGTCGGACCAGGTCGGCGAACGCCGGAGCGAATCGCACCGGGTAGGCCGTCATCAGGGTCACGCCGGCCCTCTCGGCCGCCGCCAGCATCGCCTCGGCGTCCTCGACCGTCGTCGCCAGCGGCTTCTCGCACAGGATGTGCGCGCCCGCCGCGGCCGCCGCCTCCACCAGGGGCCGGTGCCGCACGTTCTCCGCGGTGACGATCACCGCGTCCGGGCCCCAGGCGAGCGCCTCCTCGTAGCTGTCGAGGTAGCGGACGCCGAGCGCGTCGGCCAGCTCCCGCCCGCGCGGGGCTTCGTCGGGCGCCGCGTCGCCGTCCGGGTCGGCGGCCACCAGCTCGATGTCGTCGCGCCCGGCCAGTGCCCGGCAGTAGCCGATCGCGTGGGTGTGCGCGAACGACAGCACGGCCACCTTGAGCGGCCGGTCGGTGGGGATGCTCATGGTCTCCTTCGTGGTCTGTTCCTCGGTCATGCGCCGACCGCCTCGGCGGCGGCGAGCGGGAGCACGGCCGCGGCGAGGTCCAGCTCGACGGGTGCTCCGGTGCGCAGCGACTCCATCGCCGCCTCCGCCACGGCGACGGCACGGATGCCGTCCTCCGCGGTGACCCGCGCGTCCCTGCCCTCGGCGATCGCGGCGACGTAGTCGCGCAGCTGCGCCGTGTACGGGCTGACCGCGTGGGTCGGCGGCGGCAGGTAGCCGTCGCCGTCGTGCGCCGCCGGGATGTCCACCGTGCTCGGCGTGTCCCTGGAGTCGATGGCGAGCGTGCCCGCCGAACCCGCGATGTCCGCGCTGGTGCGGAACAGCATCCCGCGCGGACCCCAGCTGCCCTGCACGTGGCTGAGCGCGCCGTTCGCGTGGGTGAGCACGACGTGGGCCGTGACCGCGTCCGGGGCGACCGCGTCAACGACCCGGCGGCTGCGCACCGCGTAGACGCGCACGACGTCCCCGGCCAGCCAGAGCGCCTGGTCGAGGTCGTGGATCATCTGGTCGCGGACGATGCCGCCGCCTGCGGACTCGTCGTGGAACCAGCCGGCCCGCGGCGCCTCGCCGCCGCGCACGAAGCGCAGCACGGCGGGCTCCCCGATCCGCCCGGACGCGACCTGCTGCCGCACCTGCGCGTACTCCGGGAAGTAGCGCACGACGTGCGCGGGGAACAGCCGGACGCCGGCCGCGCGGGCCGCGTCCACGACCGCCCGCGCCTCGTCCGTGCTGCCCGCGAGCGGCTTCTCGCACACGACGTGCTTGCCGGCCCGGATGGCGGTGAGCGCGAGCGGCGCGTGGCTCGGGGTGGGGGTGACGATGTCGACGATGTCGCTCGCGGCGATCAGCGCGTCCAGGGCGGGGGCGACGGAGAAGCCGTACGCGTCCGCGAGCGCCTGCGCGCCCTCGTGCGAGTACACGGTCACGGTCGCGCCGAGCGCGCGCCAGCCGTCCGCGTGGACGCGGGAGATCCCGCCGGCGCCGATCAGGCCGACTCGAAGGGTGTTCACGTGCTGTGCCTTTCTGGGGTCGTCACTTCATGCCGGAGAAGGCGATGCCGTCGATGACGCGCCGCTGCATGATGAGGAACAGGATGAGGACCGGCGCCATCGCGAGCAGGCTCGCCGCCAGCAGCAGCGGGTAGTCCGGGATGGAGCGCTGGCTGGTGAGGGTCGCGATGCCGGGCGCGAGCGGCATCTGGGTGGAGTCCGTCGCCACGATCAGCGGCCACAGCAGGTCGTTCCAGGAGGCGAGCACCGTGATGATCGCGAGCGCGGAGAGCCCCGGCTTGGCCAGCGGCAGCATCACCTTCCAGAAGATCTGGAACTGGTTGGCCCCGTCCAGGCGGGCCGCCTCGGCGAGCTCGTCGGGCAGGCCGAGGAAGAACTGCCGCATCAGGAAGGTCCCGAACGCGCTGAAGATGCCAGGGGCCGCGATGCCGGCGATGGTGTTCAGCCAGCCGAGGCCCTGGACGATCTGGTACTGCGGCAGCAGGTAGACCTGCGGCGGCACCATCAGGATGGCGAGGACCAGCGCGAAGATGGTCCGCCGGAACGGGAACTCCATCCTGGCGAATGCGTACCCGGCCATCGAGCACAGCAGCAGCTGGCCGACGGTCCTGATCACCGTCACCGCGACCGAGACCCAGAGCTGGTTGAGGAACGGCAGCTGGTCGAACACGTGCGCGAAGTTCTCGAAGTGCAGCTGGCCCGGCCAGACGGTAGGCGGGACGCTCGTCACCTGCGCGTTCGTCGCCAGCGACATCAGGATCTGCCAGACGAACGGGAAGATCATCAGCACGGAGGCGATGATCAGCACCACGTGCGTCAGGCCGTTGCGGTTGCGCGCACTGCCGGCGCGGGGGCGCGCGGCGACGGAGCTAGACATAGTTCACCCACCTCTTCTGCATGCGGAACTGGAGCATCGTGAACGCGCCGACCAGCACCAGGATGGCGACGCCGACCGCCGCCGCGTAGCCGTTGTCCCCGGTCTGCTGGTGCGCGAAGAACAGGTACACCAGCGACTGGGTCTGGTTGATCGCCGGGTTCTGCGTCCCCATCAGGGCGTAGAGCAGGTCGAACAGCTGGAAGCCGGTGATCACGGTCATCACGGAGACGAAGAAGATCGACGGGGTCAGCAGCGGCACGGTGATCGAGAAGAACTGCCTGGTCCGGCTCGCGCCGTCCAGCGACGACGCCTCATACATCTCCGGCGGGATGCTCTTCATGCCGGCGGAGAGCACGATCAGGTTGAAGCCCAGCGAGATCCACATCCCGACCACGCCGACCGCGATCAGCGCGAACCACTCGGTGCTCAGCCAGTTCGGGCCCTTGATGCCCACGAGCGAGAGCGCGTAGTTGATGACGCCGAAGTCGCCGTTGAAGATGATGCGCCAGACCATCGCCACCGCGGCGGGCATCGCGACGTACGGCAGGAAGAACGCCGTGCGGTACGCGGCGGCGAAGCGCAGCCCCGGCCGGTTGATGAGGGCGGCGAAGAACACGGCGACCGGGATCCCGAGCAGCAGGATCCCGACGTAGATGAGCGTGTTCAGGATCGACCGCCAGAAGTCGGGGTCGGCCAGCATCTGCTGGTAGTTGGTCAGGCCGCTCCAGGTCGCGCCGCCGAACACGCCCCACGTCGTGAAGCTGAAGTAGGCGTTGCGGAAGATCGGCCAGATGTAGAACACCAGGACGCCGAACAGCAGCGGGCCGACGAACAGCACGGCCCACAGCCAGTCGTTGCGCCGCCGGCGCTTCGTGCCCCGCGGCGCTCGCACGCCCGGGGTGGCGGGCGCCGCCTGCGCGGCGCCCGCTCCCTTCGTGATCGTCTGAGTGGACATCGTCACTCTTTGGCGAGGTCGGCGTTCATCTGCTTGGCGAGCTCCTTCGCGACCTCCTCGACCGGCTTCTTACCGCTGAACGCGTCGGGCAGCAGGTCGTTCTCCGCCTTGTTCCACGCCGCCGTGTTCTTGGAGATCGGGTACGGGAAGGAGTAGTCGGCCGCGGCCTTCTCGAAGATGTTCAGGTCCCACGGCGCGGTGTCGACGAACGCCTGCTGGGTGCCGTTGAACGCGGGGTTCGCCGCGCCCATCTTCGCCTGCGTCTCCGCGGCCTGCTTGCCGGCGAGGTAGGTCTGGAACGCGATCGCCGCCGACTTGTTCTTCGAGTCCTTGGCGACGACGTTCGCCAGACCGTGGATGACCGTCGCCTGACGCTCGTCCTTCGGCAGCGGCGCGAGCGCGATGGTGTTCTTGATCGGCGAGGCGAGCAGCTCGGAGTTGAGCCAGGTGCCCGACCAGATCATGGCCGACTTGGAGTTGATGAACCACTGGTCCTGCGGGGTGTCGGAGAGCTGCGACGGGGTCGGCGACGAGCCGTCCGCGACCAGATCGCGGATGAACTGGAGGCCCTTGATCGACTTGGGGTCGTCGTAGCCCGACTTCTTGCCGTCGTCCGAGATGATCGAGCCGCCGGCCTGCAGGATGGTGTTGTAGTACATCTCCTGACCGCCGGAGAGGCCGCTGGCGACGCCGTAGACGCCCTGCGCCTTCAGCTTGTCGGAGATCTGCTTGGCCTTCTGGTGGAACTCGTCCCACGTCCAGTCGGCGGTCGGGTAGGCCACGCCCGCCTTGTCGAAGACGGCCTTGTTGTAGTAGACGCCGATGGTGTCGAAGTCCTTCGGGGCGCCGTACTGCTTGCCCTCCCAGCTGTAGAGGTCGTCCAGCGCCTTCGGATAGTTCGACGGGTCGATGCCGGAGCCGATCGGCTCGAGCAGCCCGTTGGACGCGTAGAGCTGGAAGTTGGGGCCGTTCATCCAGAACACGTCCGGCAGGGTCTTGGACGAGCCCTGGGTCTGCAGCTTGGTGAAGTAGTTCTGGTACGGCGTGATCTGGGTGGTCACCTTGATGTTCGGATACTCCTTGTTGAAGTCCTTGATCAGGGCCTCCATCGCGGGCTTCTGGTTCACGTCCCAGAACGCGTAGGAGATGCTGGCCGAGAGGTTATGATCGGCAGCGGCATCCGAACTGTCACCGGTGTTGGATGAGCAGCCGGCGAGTACGACCGCGGAGGCGACGGCGGCCGCGGCCGCGAGCAGGGCTTTTCGCATTGGTTCTCCTTCGAAATGTGGGGGTGTTTCGGTGCCTCCCGGGCCGGCGACTTGCCCTCGCCGGTCCGGGGTGTCGTGCTGTGGTGCTGTGGTGCTCCCCGGCAGCGCGCCGGGGTGCGGCCGCCGCTACAAGCGGGCGGCGACCGCCTGATCCACGCCGGGCACCGGGTGGGGCCGGGATCCGTCGCGGAGCGATTCCGTGGCCGCCACAGCGGCGGCCACCGCGTTGCGGGCCCCCACAGCCCACCGCGGCGGCGCGGGGCCGGCGCGCACCAATCCCCCCAAAACGGCCACGGTGGCCGGGTCCCCGTCCCCGGGTCCACCCGCGGCGCCCAGCCCGGGGTT
>NZ_JBQCGZ010000173.1:0-3691 GCF_051955155.1 Leifsonia sp. | reverse complement strand
AAGGACGTGGCGTAGCCCCGCCTCACGGCTGGACCGTGGGGTGGCAGGAAAGTTTCGCCTTCTCGCCCGCGGAGCGACCACCACCGGCCACTCGACGCGCGCCGGGCGGCGGGCGGGCTCAGGGGGGGGGGGGGGTTGGGGTCGGGGTGGGGACGACGAGTATTCCGGCGGCCTCGGCTAGGGTGACTGCCTGGCGCACGTCGATGGTGGCGCCGCGGAGCAGGACGTCCTCGGGGTCGATGCCGGTGAGGTCGCTGCCCGTGAGGTCCGCCGCGCTGAAGTCGGCGCCGGTGAGGGAGGCGGCCGACAGGTCGCAGCCCGAGAACACCGCCTCAGCGCAGCGCGCCCGCGTCAGGTCCGCCTCGCGCAGCCGGACGCCCGTGAACCGCGCGCCGCGCAGCTCGGCGCCGGACAGGTCGACGAACGACCAGTTCCCGCCCTCCGCCTTCAGCAGCGCGAAGTCGCAGCCGCTGAACGCGCTGCCGGTCAGCTTGCAGCGCACGAACGTCGCGTCGAAGAAGTTGCAGCCCTGGAAGGTGCAGTTGGAGAACGCCGTGTCCGTGAACTCCGCCACGTTGAACCGCACCGTGCGGAACGTGCAGCCCGTGAACGTCGCCCCGGTCGCGCGCAGCTCCGTCATGTCCACGTCCACGAACTCGACCCCGTCGAACTCGGCGCCGTCGAGGTCGCGCCCGTACCAGTCCTCGCCCCGGATGATCTCCACCGCGCCAGCCTACCCACGCGCCGAGCGCGCGCGACGGCCGGGCGGGGCTCAGTCCTGGTTGCTGAAGGCGGCGTCGAAGGAGGCGGTCGGCTGCTTCCAGAGCAGCGACCGGATGTAGCCGACGGCCTCGGCCGCGCCGTGCAGCCGGTCCATCCCCGCGTCCTCCCACTCTATCGAGATCGGGCCGGTGTAGCCGATCGACTCGAGCGCGCGGAAGGCGTCCTCCCACGGCACGTCGCCGTGCCCGGTGGAGACGAAGTCCCAGCCGCGGCGCGGGTCGCCCCACGGCAGGTGCGAGCCGAGCACGCCGGCGCGGCCGTTCTTCGGGCGCAGCCGGGTGTCCTTGCAGTCCACGTGGTAGATGCGGTCCTTGAAGTCGACGATGAAGCCGACCGGGTCGATGTCCTGCCACATCATGTGCGACGGGTCCCAGTTGAACCCGAACGCCTCGCGGTGGTCGATCGCCTCCAGCGTGCGCACGCTCGTCCAGTAGTCGTACGCGATCTCCGACGGGTGCACCTCGTGCGCGAACCGAACGCCCTCCCCGTCGAACACGTCGAGGATCGGGTTCCAGCGGTCGGCGAAGTCCTGGTACCCGGCCTCGAAGACGGAGGCCGGCACCGGCGGGAACTGCGCGACGTACGGCCAGATGCTGGACCCGGTGAAGCCGACCACGGTGTCCACCCCGAGCTTGCGGGCGACCTTCGCCGTGAGCTTCAGCTCCTCCGCGGCGCGCTGGCGCACGCCCTCCGGGTCGCCGTCGCCCCACACCTTCGAGCCGACGATGGCCTGGTGCCGGAAGTCGATCGGGTCGTCGCAGACCGCCTGGCCCTTGAGGTGGTTGGAGATGGCCCACACCTTCAGCCCGTAGCGGTTCAGGATGTCGAGGCGGCCCTGCAGGTAGGTGTCGTCCTCTGCGGCGCGCCAGACGTCCAGGTGCTCGCCGGAGCAGGCGATCTCCAGTCCGTCGTAGCCCCACTCGCTCGCGTACCTGGCCACCTCCTCCAGCGTGAGGTCGGCCCACTGGCCGGTGAACAGGGTCACCGGGTGCGTGCGCCCGGACTCCGCGGTGGTCGTCTCAGTCATCGTGCGTTCCCATCTCGATCCAGGTGCCGGACTCCGCGGAGTCCAGCACGGCGTCGGTGACGCGGACGGCGCGCAGGCCGTCCGCGAAGCGCGGCAGTCCCTCCGGGGTCTCCCCCGCGACCGCAGCATACGTGTCCGCGACGAACGCGGTGAAGGCCTCCTGGTAGCCCTGTGGATGACCGGACGGGACGACGCACAGCCGCGCGGCGTCCTCGCTCAGCTGGTCGGCGTCGCGCGGGACGATGGTGCTGCCCGCCCTCCGCCCGATCCACAGCGTCTCCGGCTGCTCCTGGTCGAACGCGACGCTCTCCGCGCTGCCGGCGATCTCCAGCCACAGCCGGTTCTTGCGCCCCGGCGCCACCTGCGAGACCAGCAGCGTCCCGATCGCGCCGGAGCGCGTCTCGATCACGACGGCCACGGCGTCCTCCGTCGTGATGCCGGAGTGGGATGCCCGCTCGGCGAACACCGTCTTGGTCGTCGCCGCCAGGCGGCTCACCCGGTCGCCGCTGACGAACTCGACGAGATCGACCAGGTGCGAACCGATGTCGGCGAACGCGCGGGACCGGCCGCCCTGCGCCGCATCCACGCGCCAGTTGTCGTCGGCGGAGGCGAGCAGCCAGTCCTGCAGGTAGGACGCGTTGACGCTCAGCACGGTGCCGGCGGCCCCGGAGGCGAACCGCGACCGCGCCTCCCGCACGAGCGGGTGGTAGCGGTACACGAACGGGACGGTGGCCGTCCGGCCGGACGACGCCGCGGCGGCGGCGAGGCCCTCGGCGTCCGCGACGGTGGTGGCGAGCGGCTTCTCGCAGACCACGTGCTTGCCGGAGGCGAGCACGGCGAGCGCCTGCTCCGCGTGAAGCGCGTTGGGAGTGGTGACGTGGACGACGTCGATCCCGTCGTCCGCGAGCAGCTCCTCGAGCGACCCGTAGGCGCGGCCGATGCCCAGTCGCTCCGCCGCCTCCGCTCCGCGTTCCGGCGACGACGAGACGATGCCGGCGGGTTCCGCCCTGGCGGCCCGGATGGCGCGCGAGTGCACCTCGGCCATGAAGCCGCCGCCGACGATGCCGGCCCTCAGCCGCTCCCCCGCCCGGCTCTCGTCGCGGCGGCGGAGTCCGCCGTCGGCGCTGCGGCCGTCGTTCCCGCTCGTGTCCGCCGTCACGCGAGCGTCGCCTCCCGCGGGTCCCAGTCCTCCGGCAGCGCCGGGGCGACCTCGACCGTGCTCTCGACGGTGACCGGGGCGCCGGCCTCGGCCGACTCGATGGTCGCGACCATCACGTCGAGCACGTGGAATGCCTGCTCGCCCGACGCACGCTCCGGCACTCCGGCGCGGATCGCGCGGGCCAGCTCGACGACGCCGGTGCCGCGGGTGGTGGTGGATCCCGTGGACGGGAGCGTCTCCACGCCGTCCGCCCCGTGCACGAGCAGGTCGCCCTCGAACGTGTTCGGGTCGGGCACGACGACCGTGCCGTCGACGCCGGCGACCTCGAACAGCGTGCGGCCGAGCTTCGAGTCGAAGCTGAAGATGGCCTGCGCCGTCTGCCCGCTCTCGAACTGGTACAGCGCGCTCACGTGCGTGGGGACGGTGACCTCGAACTCCTCGCCGGCGCGCGGACCGGAGCCGATCACGCGCTTCGCCTTCGACTTGGAGGCGACGGCGCTCACGCTCTTCACCGGGCCGAACAGCTGCACCAGGGTGGTCAGGTAGTACGGGCCGATATCGAACAGCGGTCCTGCGCCCTCCTGGAACAGGAAGTCGGGGTTCGGGTGCCAGGACTCCGGGCCCGGGCTCTGCATGAGCGTCAGCGCGGTGAGCGGCGCTCCGATCCTGCCGCTCTCGACCAGGCGCCGCGCCGACTGGATGCCCGCGCCGAGGAAGGTGTC
>NZ_JBQCGZ010000172.1:0-41397 GCF_051955155.1 Leifsonia sp. | reverse complement strand
CGAGTCCATCCTTGACCGAAGTTCTTTCCACGTACAGGAGATGCCTCCGTACGTCGTATCCGGTATTAGCTTCCGTTTCCGGAGGTTATCCCAGAGTCAAGGGCAGGTTACTCACGTGTTACTCACCCGTTCGCCACTAATTCCCAAGAGCAAGCTCCTGGTTCATCGTTCGACTTGCATGTGTTAAGCACGCCGCCAGCGTTCGTCCTGAGCCAGGATCAAACTCTCCGTAAAATGTTTAGCTCCAAGACGCAAGCGTCTGGAAACATAGTGCAGGATCGGAGAGGAATATCTCTTCTCACTGCGAGTTTGTCTTGACTAAATTCGAATGTCTGACATTCGTTATCTAATCCAAAGGAATCTCTTGCATCGACTTTCAGACCGAGGTCTTAGGTCAATGCCGAGGTTGTTTGGCATTTGACATTGTGCACGCTGTTGAGTTCTCAAGGATCGGACGCTCTCACCTTCAACCCTCTCGGGCTTCTCTGTGAGGCAACTTCTCTACCTTACCACTCTCAGTCAGTTTGTCAAGTCGGCCGTTTCGCGCTCTTTCGTTCATCCATCGTGGGATACATCCGATTTGCACGAACCGAACCGGTTAGACCTGCTCAGTGAGTGGGGTGTTAATCCTAAGCGCAGCAAAGCAACTCTTTCAAGTTGAGATTTGCCGCTAGGCTATGGATTCGGTCCCGCTTGAGGCCGGGGAGCTCTTCCGCTCTCCCGCACCTTTGGGGTGACAAGTAAGTACTTTACGCAGGTCCCCAGAACGTCGCAAATCGCGCTCGCATCCCGGGCGTGTCGCGGGAGAGATCCGCGTGATTCCGCGGTTTTCCGGTCTCGGGCCTCTCGCGCCGGCTTAAAACGAGACCGCCCCGGCTCACGAGGAGCCGGGGCGGAATACCGTCGGAGAGCGCCGGGATCAGAGACCCGAGTAGGCGTGCAGTCCGTGGAAGAACACGTTGACGATGCCGAAGTTGAAGAGCACCGCCGCGAAGCCGATGATCGCGAGCCACGCCGAACGCGATCCGCGCCAGCCGCGCGTCGCACGCGCGTGGATGTATCCGGCGTAGATCACCCAGATGATGAAGGTCCAGACTTCCTTGGTGTCCCAACCCCAGTACCGGCCCCACGCCTTCTCGGCCCAGATCGCTCCGGCGATCAGAGTGAAGGTCCAGGCGATGAAGCCGACGATGTTGATCCGGTACGCCAGGTTCTCGAGCGCGACCGAACTCGGCAGCGTCGCCAGGAACCGGAACTGCTGCGGGCGGGACTCCGCGACCTGGCGCTCCCGGCGGTACTGCAGCAGCTGCAGTCCGGACAGCGCGAAGCCGAGAGCGAAGAACGCCGTGCCCAGCACGGCCACGATGATGTGGATCACCAGCCAGTACGACTGCAGCGCCGGCTGAAGCGGGACCACGGGCACGAAGTATCGGAGCAGGGCGACCCCTTGGAGGACGAGCACCAGTCCGACGATGAAGGTGCCGAGGTACTTGATCGGCCACTTGAGGTTGGCCACCAGGAAGACGCCGATGATGACGAGGGTCCCCGTCATCGAGAACTCCCACATGTTCGCCCACGGGACACGCGCGGCCGCGATGCCCCGAAGGACCGTCGCCACCAGGTGGAAGGCGAAGCCGGCGATCGTCAGCCCGAACGCCCAGCGGATGGACGCCGAGGACTCCGCACCGTTCATCACCTCGTCCTCGACGCGTGAGCTGATGCGCGAGGAGAGCCGACCGATCGCCGAGGACGGCGGAGGCGTCGACGCCGAGCCCGGTCCGCCCGGACCCTGGCCGGCCCCGGACGATCCGATGGTGGCGCCCGCGCCGACCGGCGCCGCGACCTCGCTGCGCCGCGCGACCGCGCTCGGGACGGCGGCCGCCTCTGCGGCGGTTACCCGCGCACTGCGCCGGGCGAGGTCGAGCGCGAAGGCGATGAACGCCGCCGCGTAGAACCCCATCGCCACGTAGATGAACACCGTGGAGAGGGTGGACAGAGTCTCGGTCACGATTGCCAGCCTAGTTCTTCGGGGGTCGGGAGAGGAGGGCGGCGTGCTCATCCGCCACGGCGGTCACCGCGGCGACGAGGTTCGGATCCTCGCCGCGGGCGAGTCCCGCGTACTCGAGGGTCAGCGAGCCGTCCGGATTCTCGACGGCCTTCACCCAGAGCCTGCGTCGCGGGACGAACAGGGAGGTGAGCAGGCCGGCGAGGATGAGGATGGCGAAGACGAGCACCCAGCCCTGCGCCGGGTCGTGGTGCACGTCGAGCGTCGCGTAGCGCTTGATGTCGCCGAGGTGGATCGTCCCGAGCCCGTTCGGGAGCTCGACGGTCTGGCCCGGCTTCAGCTGCAGCGCCTTCGTCGAGGTGCCGGGGCCGGCGACCTGCTTCAGCTTGTCGGTGTTGAGGCTGTAGACCGACTGCGGGACCCCGCTGTCCAACCCGAGGTCGCCGACGTAGACGTTCAGGCTCAGGACGGGATCGTTCAGCCCGGGGAAGGTGGAGGTGAGGGCGCCCGCCGCGGTCCCGCTGTCGCCGACCGTCGGATAGAAGAAGCCGATCATCCCCACCTGTTCGGAGAGGCCGTCCGGCACCTTGACCCAGCCGAGCGAGGTGAGCTGTGCGTCCTCGGCGATGAACGGCACGGCATCGTCGAACACGACCTTGCCCTTCGTGTCCCTGACCGTGATCTCCGGCGCGTAGCCGTTGCCGAGCAGGTAGACGTTGGTCCCGCCGATCGCGAGCGGGTCGTTGACCTTGATCACCGCCGTGGAGGAGGTGTCCCCCGGGCCGGTGGTCGTGACGTTCGCCGTGTAGTCGAGCGGCGTGCCCTTGGCGTTCTTGTTCTGGGTCTCGTACTGGACCTTCAGGCTGTCGACGCGGACGGAGAACGGCTCGAGCGACGAGTCGGTGAAGAACCGGCCGGGGTTGAACGAGTTGTAGGAGGGGACGCTGTTGACGAAGCTCTGCCCCTCGACCACGACCTTCTGGCCGGTGTAGCCGAAGCCGCCGCCCAGTCCCACCGCGAGGAGGACGCCGAGCAGCGCGATGTGGAAGACCAGGTTGCCGGTCTCACGCAGGTAGCCGCGCTCGGCCGAGACGGAGACGCTCCGGGCGTCCTGGTACAGCGAGACGCGGTAGCGGGACCGGCGCAGGATGTCCCTGGCGGTCTCGATCGGGTCCGGCGCGTCGGCCCGCAGTTCCGCGGGCAGGATGCGGGCCTGGAAGCCGGCCATCCTGGTCAGCCGGACGGGCGTCTTCGGCGGCTTTGCGCGCATCGCCTCGAAGTGGTGCTTGGTGCGCGGGATGATGCAGCCGATGAGGGACGCGAAGAGCAGCAGGTAGATGGCGGAGAACCAGGCGGACGTGTAGACGTCGAAGAGCTGGAACTTGTCGAGCACCGGGGCCAGCTGCGGGTTCTCGCTGAAGTACTTGGTGACGCCGTTCGGGTCGGCCCCGCGCTGCGGGAACAGCGAGCCGGGGACGGCCGCGATCGCGAGCAGGAGCAGCAGGAACAGGGCGGTGCGCATGCTCGTGAGCTGCCGCCAGCACCAGCGCAGCCAGCCGACGGGGCCGAGCGTGGGCTGGACGACGCCGGGGTCTTCGCGCGGGGGCGCGGCGTCGATGTGGTCAGAGGGCCGGGACAAAACCGTTGATCACCGCCAGGAAGGAGGACATGAGCTGGGTCCACAGGCCGGACACCATGAGGACGCCGATCGCGACGAGCAGGACACCGCCGATGATATTGATGGCCCGGATGTGCCGCTTGAGGAAGGCGACGGAGCCCGCGACCCAGTCGAGGCCGAGGGCGACGAGCAGGAACGGGATGCCGAGGCCGATGCAGTACACGAGCATCAGGAGCGCTCCGCGCCACGGCGAGCCGGAGCCGACGCTGAGCGAGAGGATCGCGCCGAGCGTCGGGCCGATGCACGGCGTCCAGCCGAGGCCGACCACGATGCCGAGCAGCGGCGCGCCGATCAGCCCGGTCGCGGGTCGCCAGCTCGGCTTGATGGTGCGCTGCAGGAACGAGAACTGGCCGATGAAGACCAGGCCGAGCAGGATGACGACCACGCCCATGACGCGGATGACGACCTCCTGCCAGCGCACCAGCCAGAAGCCGAGCGCGCCGAACGCGGCGCCGTACGCGATGAACACCAGCGCGAAGCCGAGGACGAACAGCGCGACGCCCGTGAGCACGCGGCCGCGGTCGCGCTTGGCTCCGGGATCGGTCGTGCCGCCGACGTAGGCGAGGTAGCCGGGCACCAGCGGCAGGACGCAGGGCGACGCGAACGAGACCAGGCCCGCCAGCAGCGCGATCGGAAGCGCCAGGAGCAGCTGGCCGCTGACGACGATCTGACCGATGTTCACGTCAGTGCTCGGCCACGGCGTCGGAGATCAGGGTGTCCAGGATGCTGCGGTCCGGGATGGCGCCCAGGATGCGCGCGGCGACCCGGCCGTCCTTGTCGATCACGAGGGTCGTCGGCGTCGCCTTCGGCGGGACGGTCTTGCTGAACGCGAGCAGCACGGAGCCGGTGTCGCGGTCGAGGACCGAGGGGTAGGTGACGCCCTTGTCCTTCTCGAAGCTCTCCGCGGTGCTCGCGGTGTCGTAGAGGTTGACGCCGAGGAACCCGACGCCCTGGGCGGCGTACTTCTTGGAGAGCGCCTCGAGGTCGGGGGCCTCCACGCGGCAGGGCGGGCAGCCGGCGTACCAGAAGTTCACGACGAGCACCTTGCCCGCGTAGTCCTTGTCGGAGACCGTCGTGCCGTCGATGAGCTTTCCGCTGAAACTCACCGGCTCGCCGCGGTTGCCCGCGGCGTACTCGCTCACGCTCCCGTCTCCTGCGATGTAGTTCTGGCCGCTGCCGGAGCGGTACTGGGCCGCGAGGCTGTCGTTCGCGGTGCAGCCGGAGAGCAGGAGCGCCACGGCCGCTGCTGCGGCGGGCAGCGCGAGCCGGAGCCGGCGGGAGGTGCGGGATGCGGTGGTCATACGGCTCCCACGTCGGTGGCTGCGGTGTTGAGAGAGGAGGCGGGCTCGACATAGCCGACCTCGACGATGCGGACGACCGGCTCGGCGGCAGTGACCGGGGTTGCCGGTGCGACGGCCGTCGAGGACGGCTCCTCCACGGGCGCGGTAGTGCGCTCGAACGTGGTGATGCTGGACAGCGCGCACCGCCGCTTGCGCGGATCATGCGGGAACCGCTCGCCGGCCACGGTCAGGTGCGCGACCCAGATCGGCAGCTGGTGGCTCACGAGCACGACGTCGCCGGAGTCCACCGCGTCGAACGCGTCGTCGATCGCCGCGAGCATCCTCGCCGAGATGCGCGAATACGGCTCGCCCCAGCTCGGCCGGAGCGGGTTCACCACGAACGGCCAGTTGACGGGGTTCTTCAGGGCTCGGCTCATCACGGTGCCCTCGAAGTGGTTGGTCGGCTCGATGATGCGGTCCTCGATCACCGGCTCGAGTCCGAACGCGGCAGCGATCGGCGCAGCCGACTCGCGCGTGCGCTGCAGAGGCGAGACCCGGAGGGCCGAGACGGGGCGGCCGCGGGCGACGAGGTCGTCGGCGGCGGCCTGCGCCATCCGGTGGCCGAGCTTGGAGAGGCCGAAGCCCGGCAGCCTGCCGTACAGGATGCCGTCGGGATTGAACACCTCGCCATGACGGACGAGGTGGACCTGGCTCGCTACCACTGCTCCAGTCTACGGAGGCGTTTCCCTTGAATTCACTGAGCGTGCGCGCGGCAGCCCCGCTTCGGGCCGGAGGGTAGGCTTGGCGTTCGTGACCGCACGCGTTTTGATCAAGGACCTGGCCGCCGCTCCCGACGGCCCCGTGAGCGTCGCCGGATGGGTCGAGACCGTCCGCGACCAGAAGAAGGTGCAGTTCGTCGTCCTGCGCGACGAGTCGGGCGCCGTGCAGCTGGTCAACCCGCGCACGGTCGCCGAGGACGGCACCGTCGTGGCCGACGAGCCGGCCGTCACCATCTCCGGACTCTCTCAGGGGACGTTCGTGCGAGCGACCGGCGAGCTCAAGCACGACGAGCGGGTGAAGCTCGGCGGCATCGAGATCAAGCTCAGCACGCTGACGGTGGAGACGGCCGCCATCCCGGAGACGCCGATCGCGGCGGACAGCGGGATCGACAAGCGCATGGACTGGCGCTTCCTCGACCTCCGCGAGCCGAAGCACAACCTGATCTTCCGCGTGCAGACCACGTTCGAGCACGCGCTCCGCCAGTACTGGGTGGACAACGGCTTCATCGAGATCCACACCCCCAAGCTGATGGCCTCGGCCTCCGAGTCGCGCGCCGAGCTGTTCGAGCTGCCCTACTTCGAGACGACCGCCTACCTCGCCCAGAGCCCGCAGATCTTCAAGCAGATGGCGCAGGCGGCCGGCTTCGGGCGCGTGTTCGAGATCGGCCCCGCGTTCCGCGCGGACCCCAGCTTCACGAGCCGCCACGCGACCGAGTTCACGAGCGTCGACACCGAGATCAGCTGGATCGACAGCCACGAAGACGTGATGAAGGTGCACGAGGAGCTGCTGGTCGCCGGCTTCACCGCGGTCAAGGAGAAGCACGGCGAGGAGATCGAGGCGCTGTTCGGCGTCGAGGTCACCGTGCCGAGCACGCCGTTCCCTCGCATTCCGCTCGCCGAGGCCAAGCGCATCGTCGCCGAGCGCGGCTACGAGGTGCCGCGTGCCGACGACGACATGGACCCGGAGGGCGAGCGCCAGATCTCGGCCTACGTGAAGGAGACGTACGGCCACGAGTTCGTGTTCCTCACGGACTACGCGGCCACGATCCGCCCGTACTACCACATGCGCCACCCGGAGGACCCGACGCTCACCAAGAGCTACGACCTCATCTTCAATGGCGTGGAGATCTCCACCGGCGCCCAGCGCGAGCACCGCGTCGACATCCTGGTGGAGCAGGCGCGCGACAAGGGCCTGGACCCCGAGGAGATCGACCTCGAGTTCTTCAAGTACGGCATCCCGCCGCACGGCGGCTTCGGCATGGGGCTGGCCCGCGTGCTGATGCTCATGCTGCACCTGGCGAACCTGCGCGAGACGACCTACCTCTTCCGCGGACCGACCCGCCTGAACCCGTAGCCGTGGCGCCGGTGGACGGGAGCGCCGTCCACCGGTCGCCGGCGACGAGCACGTGGCCGAGGAAGCGCAGGCCGATGGTCGCCGCCGCCTGATCCAGCCGTCGCGTGAGCATGATGTCGGCGACGGACGCATCCAGCACGCCGGACGGATGGTTGTGCGCGACGGCGAAGGACCGTCCGCCGCGCGTAAGCACGGCCTGGAGCACGTCCGCCGGCTGCACGCTGGTCTCGTCCACCCCGCCGTCGCGCACGAGGACGAGCTCGAGCGGGCGTGCGGCTCGGTCGGCGATGACGACGACGAAGCGCTCGCTGTCGCGGTGCAGCAGCTCCGGCCGCACGATGTCCGCGATCGCGTCGTTGTCGACCAGCCGCGTCCAGGCCGATGACGCGCCGGCTCGCCGCCAGATCTCGATGATGGCGACGAGCCGCCCTGCGGTCGCCGGGCCGACCCCCGGCAGGGTCTCCAGCCGGGCGAAGTCCATCGTGGCGAGCCCGGGGAACCCGCCGGTGCGGCGCAGGATGGAGCGGGCGAGCGCGAGGACGCTGCGCCCGGTCTGCCCGGACCCGAGCACGAGGGCGAGCACCTCGTCGTCGGTGAGCGACCCGACGCCGAGGCGCCGCATCCGCTCGCGGGGGCGGTCGTGGTTCGGAACATGCGCGAGCGGCTCACCCTCTTCTTCGGTGTCGGACATGGCTTCACGGTAGAAGCCCGCGATGCACACCACGGAGGCCGTCGAGAATCTGTGGAGAGGTCGCATCCACGAGCGAGCTGTGCAGAAGTCCGGCACCGGGGACACCCGTGCCGCGCGGTGTGAGAATGGAAGCACACCCACCGGCAACGAAGGAGTCGCCACCCATGACAAGTCCGAACGACGTCGTCATCCTGTCCGCCGCCCGCACACCCCTGGGCAAGATCACCGGAGCGCTCGCACCTCTGAGCGCCGTCCAGCTCGGCACGATCGCGCTGCGCCGCGCACTCGAGCAGTCGGGCGTCGGGGCGGACGCCGTCGACACCGTGATCTTCGGCCAGGTGCTGCAGGCCGGCGCGGGACAGAACCCGGCCAGGCAGACGGCGATCGGCGCCGGCATCGGCTGGAACGTTCCTGCGACCACGATCAACAAGGTGTGCCTCTCCGGGCTCGCCGCCGTGATCGACGCCGCGCGCCTCATCCGCGCCGGGGAGGCGACGGTGGTCGCCGCGGGCGGACAGGAGTCGATGACGAACGCGCCGCACATCCTGCCGGGTTCGCGAAAGGGCTGGACCTACGGGTCCCTCGAAGCGCTCGACTCCGCCGCGTACGACGGGCTGACCGACGCGTTCGACGGTATCTCGATGGGCGCATCCACCGAGAGCTACACCGGCAGGCTCGGCCTGACCCGCGAGGCGCAGGACGAGTTCTCCGCCGCGTCGCACCGTCGCGCCGGCGAGGCGGCCGCGAACGGCGTCTTCGACGCGGAGATCGCACCGGTGAGCATCCCGCAGCGGAAGGGCGACCCGGTCGTCGTCACCGCCGACGAGGGCGTGCGGCCGAACTCGACGGCGGAGACGCTCGCGAAGCTCCGGCCGAGCTTCGCGGAGGGCGGCACGCTGACCGCCGGCAACTCGTCGCCGCTCAGCGACGGCGCGGCAGCGCTCATCCTGACCAGCCGCGAGAACGCGGAGCGGCTCGGCCTGGACTGGCTCGCGGTCGTCGGCGCCAGCGGCCAGGTGGCGGGACCGGACAACTCGCTGCACTCGCAGCCCTCGCACGCCATCCAGACGGCGCTCGACCGGGCGGGCTGGAGCGTCGACGACCTGGATCTGATCGAGATCAACGAGGCGTTCGCCGCGGTCGCGCTGCAGTCGATGAAAGACCTCGGGATCGACTCCGAGCGGGTCAACATCCACGGCGGTGCGATCGCGCTCGGGCACCCGATCGGTGCGTCCGGTGCACGGCTGGCGGGGCACGCGGCGCACGAGCTGGCGCGGCGCGGCGGTGGACGGGCGGCGGTCGCGCTGTGCGGCGGCGGCGGACAGGGCGACGCGTTGCTGCTCTGGCGGTGAGGCGGGTCGTCGGTTAGGGAGGATTCTGCGCGGCCGGAGGCCCGGGACGCGAGGAAGGGAGGAGGTTGCGGCCGGGATGGGCGCGATCTCCTCCCTTGCGGGCGGGAACGCTCAGCCCAGGTGGCGCTCCTCGGGGCCGATGTACTGGGAGAGCGGGCGGATGAGGGAGTTGGCGGCGTACTGCTCGAAGACGTGCGCCGTCCATCCCGTCACGCGCGCGGCGGCGAACAGCGGCGTGAAAGTCTCCGTGTCGAAGCCCATGAGGTTGTAGGCGGGGCCGGAGGGGTAGTCCAGGTTCGGCTTGATGTTCTTGCGGTCGCCCATCGCCCGCTCCAGCGCGGTGTAGAGCTCCAGCAGGTCGGCGCGGTCGTAGTGCTCGGCGAGCTTCTCGAGCGACGCTTTCATGGTGGGGACCCGGGAGTCGCCGTTCTTGTATACGCGGTGGCCGAATCCCATGATCATGCGCTTCTCGGCGAGGGCGGCGTCCAGCCACTCCTCCGCCTTGTCCGCGCTGCCGATCTCGTCGAACGCGTGCATGACCGCCTCGTTCGCGCCGCCGTGCAGCGGGCCCTTGAGCGCGCCGATCGCGCCCGTGACCGCCGAGTAGACGTCCGAGAGCGTCGACGCGATGACGCGGGCGGTGAAGGTGGACGCGTTGAAGGAGTGCTCGGCGTAGAGGATGAGCGACACCCGGAAGGCGTCGACCACGACGTCGTCCGGCACCTCGCCGAACGTCAGCCAGAGGAAGTTGCGCGAGTAGTCCAGGTCGTCGCGCGGCTCGACGGGCTCCAGCCCGCGACGGCGGCGCTGGATGTAGGCGACGATCGTCGGCAGCTGGGCGAGCAGGTAGACGGCGCGGCCCTGGTTCAGCTCGGGGTCGAGGATGCCGTTCTCCTGCTCCAAGGTCGGGTCGAGACCGCCGAGCTGGCTGACCGCCGTGCGCAGCGCATCCATCGGGTGCGCAGACGCGGGGATGTCGTCGAGCGCGCGGCGGGTGCGGTCGTCGAGGCGGCGCAGACCGCGCTCCAGCTTCTCGAACCCGGCGAGCTGCTCCCGCGTCGGCAGGTCGCCGTGCCAGAGCAGCCAGGCGACCTCCTCGAACGAGCAGGACGCGGCCAGCTCCTGGACCGGGTAGCCGCGGTACAGCAGCGAGTTGGTCTGCGAGTTCACGGACGAGATGGTCGTGGTGTCGACCACCACGCCGGCCAGGCCCTTATGGATCTCGGGGTCGGTCATGCTTGCTGCTCCTTCGCTGCTGGCTGGGGTGGTGCCGTTACGACTAGCGGCGCACCTCGAAGTTGTAGACGGAGGTGTCGAACGCGTTGTAGCCCTCGTAGTCAATCAGGTCGTACAGGTCGGCGCGATGCTGCATCTCGCCCAGCTTCGGCTCGAGCGTGCCCTCCGCGACGAGCTGGTCGAGGCCGCGCTCTGCGGCGCCCATCGCCAGGCGCAGCAGGGACACCGGCCAGATCACGATGTTCACGCCGACGTCGCGGAGCTGGTCGACCGTGAACAGGTCGCTCTTACCGAACTCGGTCATGTTGGCGAGGATCGGCACGTCGACGGCGCGGCGGACGGCCTCGAACTCGGACAGGTCGGCCATCGCCTCGGGGAAGATCGCGTCCGCTCCGGCGTCCACGAGGGCCTTCGCGCGGTCGATCGCCGCATCCAGCCCCTCCACCGCGCGGATGTCGGTGCGGGCCATGATCAGCAGGTTCCGGTCGCGGCGGGCGTCGGCGGCGGCGCGGATGCGCTTGAGCGCGGTGTCCTCGTCCACGACCTGCTTGCCGTCGAGGTGGCCGCAGCGCTTGGGGTTCACCTGGTCCTCGATGTGCAGGCCGGCGACGCCGGCGTCCTCGAGGGTCTGCACCGTGCGGGCGACGTTCATCGGCTCGCCGAAGCCGGTGTCCGCGTCCACCAGGGCGGGCAGGTCGGTCATCCGGGCGATCTGCGCGGACCGGCCGGCGACCTCGGTGAGCGTCGTGAGGCCGATGTCGGGAAGGCCGAGGTCGGCGGAGAGCACGGCTCCGGAGATGTAGACGCCCTCGAAGCCCTTGCGCTCGATCAGCCGGGCGCTCAGCGGGTTGAAGGCGCCGGGCATCCGCACCAGCTCGCCGGAGTCCAGCCGGGCGCGGAAGGCCGCGCGCTTCTCGTGCGCGGGAACGGACGAGTACAGCATCAGAAGAGTCCCTTCGGTGCGGGGACGCCGGCGAGCAGGCCGGGCCGCGCGGTGATGGTGAGGCCGCCGAGCTCGGCGGCGGTCAGCTCGGGCAGGCGCTCGGCGACGCCGAGGAAGCGCTCGATCTCCGCTTCCTCGAGCACCTCGGCGGCGAGCGAGCGGAACTTGGCGACGTAGTCGGCGCGCACGAACGGACGGGCGCCGAGCGGATGCGCGTCGGCGACGGCGATCTCGTCGGTGATGACCCTGCCGTCCGCCGTCCGGATCTCCACTCGGCCGCCGAACGCCTTCTCGTCCGGGTCGGTCGAGTGGTAGCGGCGCGTCCACTCCTCGTCCTCGGTCGTGGTGACCTTGCCCCACAGCGCGACGGTGTCCGGTCGTGCGGCGCGCGTCGGCAGGTAGGACTCGACGTGGTGCCAGCCGCCGTCCTGCAAGGCGACGGTGAAGATGTACGGGATGCTGTGGTCCAGCGTCTCCCGTGAGGCGGTCGGGTCGTACTTCTGCGGGTCGTTCGCGCCGGAGCCGATCACGTAGTGCGTGTGGTGCGACGTGTGGATGCGGATGCTCTCCACGCGCTCCGGATCCGCGACCTCCGGGTGCTCGCGATGCAGCTTGCGGGCCAGGTCGATCCACGCCTGCGCCTGGTACTCGGCCGAATGCTCCTTCGTGTACGAGTCGAGGATCGCCCGCTTCGCCTCCCCCGGGCCGGGCAGCGGGACCTCGTAGCGCGCGTCCGGGCCGTCGAGCAGCCAGGCGATCACGCCGTCCTCGCCCTCGTAGATCGGGGTCGGGCTGGTCTCGCCGCGCATCGCCCTGTCGATCGCCTCGACGGCCATCTTGCCGGCGAACGCCGGGGCGTGCGCCTTCCAGCTGGAGATCGCGCCCTTGCGGGACTGCCGGGTGGCGGTCGTCGTGTGCAGCGCCTGGCCGACGGCCTGGAAGATGACGGCCGGGTCGAGGCCGAGCAGGGTGCCGATGCCCGCGGCGGCGCTCGGGCCGAGGTGGGCGACATGGTCGATCTTGTGCTTGTGCAGGCTGATCGCGCGGGCCAGGTCGATCTGGATCTCGTAGCCGGTGGCGATCCCGCGCACCAGGTCGCGGCCGGTCAGCCCGAACGCGCGGCCCGCGTGCTGGGCGACCGCGGTGATCGGCGGGATGTTGTCGCCGGGATGCGAGTACTCGGCAGCCAGGAACGTGTCGTGGTAGTCCAGCTCGCGGACCGCGACGCCGTTCGCCCACGCCGCCCACTCCGGGCTCACGCGCACGGTCGCCGGCTCGCCGAAGACCGTCGCGCCGTCCTGCGGCCGCGATCCCGCGATCTCCTCCAGCTGCGCGGTCGGCAGCGGGTGCGCGAGCGCCTGCGACCGGGCGGAGACCACCGGGCGGCGGGTCAGCGACGCCGCGGCGACGGCGGCGTTGTCGATGACGCGGTTGATCACCATGTCGGCGACCTCCGCATCCACCTCGACCGGATCGGCGGCGACCTCGGCGATCTTCCACGCCAGCTGGTCTTCGACGGCGAGGTTCTCCTCGCTTCTGTGCACACGAACGTTGTGGAGCTTCACGTATCGAACCTACCTCCCCTACGCTCTGGCTATGGTCCCCGGTCCCTCGCTCCTCGCGTTCGCGCTCGCCGCGGTGGCGCTCATCGTCATCCCCGGGCCGAGCGTGCTGTTCGTGATCGGCCGCTCGCTCGCGCTCGGCCGGCTCGGCGGCCTGCTGAGCGTGCTCGGCAACGCGCTCGGGATGCTCCCGCTCGTGGTGGCGGTCTCGCTCGGGATCGGCGCGGTGGTCGCGCAGTCGCTCGTGCTGTTCACGATCATCAAGTTCGCGGGCGCCGCCTACCTGATCTACCTCGGCATCCAGGCGATCCGGCATCGCCGGCACACGGCGGTGACGCACGAGGCGGCGCCGCCGAGCCGCTCGCCGTGGCGGATCCTCGGCGAGGGCTTCCTGGTGGGGCTGACGAACCCGAAGTCGCTGGTGTTCTTCGTTGCGGTGCTTCCGCAGTTCGTCGACTACCGGGCCGGCGCCATCCCGCTCCAGCTGTTCGAGCTCGGCGTCGTCTTCCTCGTGCTCGCGCTGCTCTTCGACAGCGTCTGGGCGATCGCGGCCGGGACGGCGCGGCAGTGGTTCGGCCGGTCCCCCAAGCGCGTTGAGCGCCTGGGGGCGACCGGCGGCGTGATGATGATCGGCCTCGGCGGCGTGCTCGCCCTCACCGGCGCGAAGCACTGACCGCGGAACGCGACGAGGCGCCTCAGATGTCGCCCGCGGTGGCGACCGGGACCAGGACGGCCCTCGCCAGCACGTGGAAGTTGGCGTTGAAGCCGAGGATGGCCGGGGTGGACTCCGGGTCGAGGTCGAGGTGGTCGACGTCGAGGGCGTGCACGGTTACGTAGTAGTGGTGCGTTCCGGTGCCGGGAGGCGGTCCAGCGCCGGTGAAGCTCTTGGAGCGCAGCTCGTTGGAGAGCATCGCCGCGCCCTGCGGCAGGTTGGCGCCGCCCTCCGCCCCGGCGTTCGCCGGCAGCGAGGTGACGGAGGCGGGGATGTTGTAGACCGCCCAGTGCCAGAAGCCGGAGCCGGTCGGGGCGTCCGGGTCGTGGATGGTGACGGCGAAGCTCTTGGTCTCCGCGGGGAAACCGCTCCACTCGAGCTGCGGGGAGATGTCGTCGCCGCCTCCGCCCGCGCCCCACTGGGCCTTGGCGAGCGGGCGGTCGTCCGCGATGTCGTCGCTGGTGAGCGTGAAGTGGGGGACGGAGCGGAAGCGCTCCAGCTGATCCTTCGGCATGGCGCCACGCTACGCGCGCTGCGCGGTTCCGGCCACCTCCGCCGCGGTGCCGCGGTGCCGGAACCGGCGCGGCAGACCGGTGATGCCCCACGCGGTGACCCGCAGCATCGCCTCGGCGACGATGCCGCCGGTCATCTTCGACGCGCCGCGCTCGCGCTCGACGAACGTGATCGGCACCTCCGCCACCGTGAGGCCGGCGTCGTAGGCGCGGCGCAGCATGTCGATCTGGAAGCAGTAGCCCTGGCTCTCCACGTCGTCCAGGTGGATGCGCCGCAGCGCGTCGGACGTGAAGACGCGGTAGCCGCCGGTCACGTCGCGGACGGGGACGCCGAGCGCCATGCGCGAGTAGGCGCTGCCGCCGCGCGAGAGCAGCCTGCGGTGCGCCGGCCAGTTGACGACGCCGCCGCCGTCGACCCAGCGCGAGCCGAGCACCAGGTCCGCGCCCGGCTGCGCGGCACCGGCATCCCCCGTGCGGTTCTGGTTCTCGGGGTGCCGCAGCGCGGCGAGCAGGTCGCGGAGCTGCTCGGGCTTGTGCGAGCCGTCCGCGTCCATCTCCACGATCGCGTCGTAGCCCGCGTCGAGCGCGAACCGCATCCCGGCCTTGTAGGCGGCGCCGAGGCCGTCCTTGCCCGCGCGGTGCAGCACGTGGACGCTGGCGTCGGTCGCGGCGAGCGCGTCCGCGATCTCGCCCGTGCCGTCGGGCGACGAGTCGTCGACGACCAGAACATCGACCTCGGGGGCCGACGCCCTGACCCGGCCGACGATCGGGCCGACGTTCTCCCGTTCGTTGTACGTCGGGATGATCACGAGCGTTCGCATGATCCAACCATCCTCCCCCAGACTGAACAGCAGGCTAACGAACCTGTCAGTATCCGAAGTATCAGCCTTGTTACCATCCTGGGGTGCCCGTCCCGAAAGTCCTGCTCTACTACGCGTTCGCTCCGCTGCCCGATCCGGAGGCGATCCGGCTGTGGCAGCGCGGGCTGTGCGAGTCGCTGGGGCTGCGCGGCCGCATCCTGATCTCCGGGGACGGGCTGAACGGCACGCTCGGCGGCGAGCTCGGGGCGCTCAAGCGCTATCTGCGCACGACGAAGGAGTATCCGGCGTTCCGCGGCCTGGATGTGAAGTGGAGCGAGGGCACCGGGCTGGACGCGGACGGGCGCAGCGTGGACTTCCCCCGGCTGTCGGTGCGCGTGCGCGAGGAGATCGTTTCCTTCGGGGCTCCCTCAGAGCTGCGCGTGGACGAGGGCGGGGTCGTGGGAGGCGGCGAGCGCCTGGATCCCGCAGCGCTGCACGAGCTGGTCGCCGCGCGCGACGACGTCGTCTTCTTCGACGGCCGCAACCGGTTCGAGGCGGAGATCGGGCGATTCCGCGACGCGGTCGTTCCCGACGTGGCGACCACCAGGGAGTTCGTCGCCGAACTCGACAGCGGGCGCTACGACCACCTCAAGGACAAGCCGGTCGTGACCTACTGCACCGGCGGCATCCGCTGCGAGGTGCTCTCCGGCCTGATGCGGTCGCGAGGCTTCGGCGAGGTGTACCAGCTGGACGGCGGCGTCGTCCGGTACGGGGAGGCGTTCGGCGACGATGGGCTTTGGGAGGGCTCGCTGTACGTGTTCGACGGCCGCGGATCGGTGACGTTCTCGGACCACGCTGCGGTGATCGGCGTGTGCGCCGGCTGCGGTGCGCCGACGAGCAGGATGCGCAACTGCGTCGACCTCTCCTGCCGCGAGCAGCTCGTGGTGTGCGAGGCCTGCGACGCGGTCGCCTGCGCGGCGCACTGAGTTCTGCACAGCTTCTCTCTGAGCGGACGTCATCCACCGGATGGGCGGGAAAGATTGCTGCTCGATTCGCGTTGCCGCCATCATGAACAGCATGGATCCGGTCTCCACCATCGTCTGGATCGTGTCGTTCGTCGTCGTCACGGTCGCCGTCACGGGGCTCTCGCGCCGTGTCGGGTGGTCGGCGCCCGTTGTGCTGGTCGTCGTGGGAGCGGTCGCGTCGTTCGTCCCCGGCGTGCCGCAGGTGACGCTGGAGCCGGAGGTGGTGCTGTTCGGGCTGCTGCCCCCTCTGCTGTTCGCCGCCGCGGTGCAGACCTCGATCGTGGACGTTCGCGCGAGGCGCGACGGCATCCTGCTGCTCTCGGTGGGTCTGGTCGCCTTCACCGTGGTGGTCGTCGGGTTCGCGACGTGGCTGGTCGTCCCGGCGATCACGCTCGCCGCCGCGTTCGCGTTCGGCGCCGTCGTCGCGCCCACGGACACGGTCGCCGTGACCGCGATCGCCGGGCGCGGGCACCTGCCCAGACGACTGGTCACCGTGCTCGAGGGCGAGAGCCTGCTCAACGACGCGACCGCGCTCGTCGCGCTGAACGCGAGCATCGCCGCCATCGTCAGCATCATCAACCCGTGGACGATCGCGGGGGACTTCGTGCTGGCGGTCGTGGTCGGCGTCGGCGTCGGTCTCCTCGTCGGCTGGGTGCTCGCGCTGATCAGGAAGCAGCTGCGCGCGCCGGTGCTCGACACCTCCCTCGGGCTGGTGACGCCGTACCTCGCCTTCATCCCGTCGCAGTTCCTGCACGGGTCCGGCATCCTCTCCGTCGTGGTCGCGGGGCTCTACCTCGGCTACCGGTCGCCGACCATCCAGACGGCGGAAGCACGGATCGCCGAGACCATCAACTGGCGGACCGTGCAGTTCCTGCTCGAGAACGCCGTCTTCCTCTTCATCGGGCTGGAGCTGTCCAGCATCCTCGGGGCGGCGTTCCGGTCCGGGATCACCGTCGGCCAGACGGTCCTGATCAGCGTGGTGGTGCTGCTCGCGCTGTTCCTCGCGCGGTTCCTGTGGATGGTGGGGACGACCGCCCTGTACCGCTACGGTCCCGAGCGCCTGCGCGAACGCGGCTGGAGCTGGCCGACCGGCATCGCGGTCTCGTTCGCCGGGATCCGCGGCGTGGTGACCCTGGCGGCGGCCTTCCTGCTGCCGGACGGGACGCCGCACAAGGAATTCCTGCAGCTGCTGGCGTTCATCGTGGTGGTGGTGACGCTGCTGGAGGGGCTGGCGCTGCCGTGGATCATCCGCCGGCTCAAGCTGCCGGCACCGGACTTCGCGCAGGAGGCCAGCGAGATGCAGCGGCTGCTGGCCGAGGCCCAGTCGGCGGGGCTCGACCACCTGGAGTCGCAGGTGACCGGTCGGGAGGACGAGCGGGTGATCGAGCGGCTGCGCATCAACGCGGTGTTCCTGGCGGACGCGCTCGAGAACCCGACGCCCGAGGACGCGGAGGACGCCCCACTCGAGTACCGGAGGCTGCGCCGCTCGATGATCGTCGCCGAGCGGCAGGCGGTGCTCGAGGCGCGGGCGGAGGGCCGGTACCAGGAGCCGGCCGTGCGGTCGGTGCTCGCGTTCCTGGATGCCGAGGAGGCGGCGCTCAAGTCCTCGGGACCGGGCGGAAAGAAGAACCTGATGTAGCCCGCGGTCAGCGGGTGGTGGTGCGATCGGCGGGCCGGCGGGCCTCGGCGAGCGCCTGCTGCTCCGCGTCGGCGGCGAGCGCGACCGACGCCGCGCCCTTCCCGTGCGGCCTCGGGCGTCGCGCCCATTGCCGGGACGCCTGCGACGACAGGGCGAGCACCACGAGGATGTCGAGCGGCAGGCCCAGGATGTTGGCGTGCAGGGTGACCTGCGGCCCGCCGTTGAAGAAGTCGATCGCGGCGATCACGATGAGCAGCGCGCTGAACGACATGGACGCGATGCGCGCCCAGTTGCTTCCGGTGAAGACGAGCAGCGCGAGCAGGAAATAGAACACCAGCCCGGCGGCGAACACGCCCATCGCGATGCCGAAGACCAGGTCGGCTGTCTGCCGCTCGTCGGGCGTGAGCGAGGTCCCGGACGCGGCGAACTCCGCCTGGATCACCTGCGGCCAGCTGAGCACGGTGAGGACGACGGTCAGCGTCCCGGCCGCGATCCGCAGCAGCATCAGCAGGGCCCCGAGCGCGGTCGGGAGCGGCCGGCGCTCGGCGCGCGCGATGCGCCGCGCCTCCGCGTCGGCCGCGACGGCGACCGCCCGCGGCTCCACGGTCACCTGCGTCAGGTCGACGACCGGGAGGTCACCGTCGGTCTCGATGCTGTCGCCTCCGCCGTTGCGGGAGTGGTAGCCGCTGGAGAAGTCCTTCAGCACGGACACCTCCACGCCCACGCCGGCGCTCGTCAGCGTCGACACGATGTGGTCACGCTCGATGTCGGTGTTCGCGTCGATCTTGTGCGTGATCTGCAGCGTGAACAGGGAGAAGCCGACCGAGCGGTCGAACGTGCCTGCCGCCAACCAGTCCACCCGGTGCCCGCCGGGCAGCAGCCAGCCGTCGGGGCAGCGCCAGAACCGCACATGGTGGCGCTTCGCCGGGTTGCCGAGCACCTCCTGCTGGTAGGCGACGTCCTGCTGGTGCCCGAACAGGAACAGCGGGCTCACCGGCGCCTCGTCGTAGCTGCGGCGCAGCAGGGTGGACGTGACGATCCGCCGGCTGGAGGCGAGGGTCACGTCGTCGGCGCGCGTCCATCCTGCCGCGCACATCGCCTCGTCGAGCTGCGCCTCCGTCCCGAGCACGGCGAGGTTGACGGGGTCGCCGAGCAGTCCGTCGCTCGTCCGCGCGCGGCCGATGAAGTAGTCGGGAACGTAGATCTGGGTGAGGATGCGGTGCAGCCGCGGCAGCACGAGGTAGGCGAGCACGAGCCAGAACAGCACGAAGAACAGCAGCAGGAACCAGCCCCAGCCGAAGCTCTCGGTGAGCACGATCCACGCCAGCCAGATGGCCGCGACGCCGCCGAAGACGAAGAACGCGTAGTCGACGACGGCGTTGACGGACACCCGGCGCCCGGTCGCGGACCAGGTCTTCGGGGGCGGGGAAGGTGGCGGGGATGCGGGTGCGGTCGCGGGCGACGCGGGGGCCGGCGTCGGCGCGGCGGGGTGCGCGCCGCCCGCGTTCGCGTCCCCGGGTGGCTGCGTGGACTCCGTGGTCCCGGCCATGCCGCCATCCTAGAGCGGCCGCCCCCGCGGCCGTAGGGTGAACGCATGACGACGATCAGCGAACGCGGCGCCGAGCTGCGCCGGCTCCACCACGCCCCCGAACTGTTCCAGGTGGTGAACGTGTGGGACGCGATCTCGGCCAGGGCCGTCGCCGCCCTTCCGGAGACCAGGGCCCTCGCGACCGCCAGTCACTCCATCGCCGCGACGCTCGGCTACGAGGACGGCGAGAACATCCCGCTCGCCGAGATGCTCGACATGGTGCGCAGGATCGTCGAAGCGACCGACCTTCCGGTCAGCGCCGACCTGGAGGCCGGGTACGGGGACGCGGGCGAGACGATCCGCCGGGCGATCGGCGTCGGCGCGGTCGGTGCGAACCTCGAGGACCAGATGAAGCCGTTCGACGACGCGGTCCGCGCGGTGCGGGACGCCGTCGCCGCGGCCGACGCCGAGGGCGTGCCGTTCGCGCTCAACGCCAGGACGGACGCGTTCCTGCGCGGCGGGCTGCCGGACGACGAGCAGAAGGCCGAGGAGGCCATCCGCCGCGGACGGGCGTTCCTGGACGAGGGGGCGACCTGCGTCTTCGTGCCGGGCAAGCTGGACGAGCGGACCGTCGAGCGGCTGGTCGGCGGCCTCGGCGAGCGCAGCATCAGCGTGATCGCCGTCCCCGGTTCGCTCCCGCCCGCGCGGCTGGCGGAGCTCGGCGTCGCGCGCGTCTCGTACGGCCCGTGGACGCAGCGGGTCGCGCTCAACAGCCTGCAGCTGCTCGCGACCGAGCTGTACGCGGGCGGCGCCCTGCCGGAGGGCACGCGGGTCCTGAACTGACCGCGGGCGCCCGCGTAGGGTGAGTCGCATGAGCGACTTCCGGGCGATCGTGATCGAGCAGGAGACCGACGGGGGACGCATCGTCTCCCACACCGCCGAGGTGAGGGAGGTCGCGGACGCCTTCCTGATGGACGGCGACGTGACCATCGCCGTCGAGTACTCCGACCTCAACTACAAGGACGGCCTGGCGATCGCCGGACGGCCCGGCGTCGCGCGGACCTCGCCGCTCATCCCCGGCATCGACCTCGTCGGCACCGTCGAGTCGTCGTCCGACCCGCGCTGGCGCGAGGGCGACCGCGTCGTCCTGAACGGCGACGGGATCGGCGAGAGCCACCACGGCGGGCTCGCCCAGCGGGCGAGGGTGCGCGGCGACGCGCTCGTGCGCGTCCCGGACGCGCTCACCTCCGAGCAGGCCGCCGCGATCGGGACCGCGGGCTTCACGGCGATGCTGTCGGTGCTCGCGCTGGAGCGCAATGGCGTCGACCCCGCGGAGGTCGCCGCCTCGGGCAGCAGCGTGCTGGTCACGGGCGCCGCGGGCGGCGTCGGCTCGGTGGCGATCGCGGTGCTCGCGAAACTCGGCTACCCGGTCACCGCGTCGACGGGGCGCCCGGAGGAACAGGGCGGCTACCTCACCGACCTCGGCGCGACGACGATCATCGACCGCGCGGAGCTGGAGGGCGAGGGCCGCCCGCTGCAGAGCCAGCGCTGGGCCGGAGCGGTGGATGCGGTCGGCAGCAGGACCCTCGCCAACGTCCTGGCGCAGACCAGGTACGGCGGGACCGTGACCGCGTGCGGCCTCGCCCAGGGCCCCGACCTCCCGGCGACCGTGCTCCCGTTCATCCTGCGCGGTGTCAGCCTGATCGGCATCAACTCGGTGGAGGCGCCGGCCGCCCTCCGCGAGACGGCCTGGCGCCGGCTGGCGACCGACCTGGACGAGGAGGCGCTCGCCGCGATGACCCGCTTCATCACGCTGGACGAGGCGATCCCGGCCGCGGAGGACATCCTCGCCGGCCGGCTGCACGGCCGCACCGTGGTCGACGTGCGGCGGTAGCGCCGGCCCGGCGGCGGGATACCCGTATGCTGGCCGCATGATCGTCCTCGCCACCGTCGTGGTCACCCTGGCCGCCGCCCTGCACATCGCGATCTTCTTCATGGAGAGCGTCGCCTGGGCGCGTCCCGCCGTGTGGAAGCGGTTCGGCGTCGCCGACCAGGCCGCGGCGGACACGACGAAGCCGATGGCGTACAACCAGGGCTTCTACAACCTGTTCCTCGCGATCGGCGCGATCGTCGGCCTCATCCTCTTCGGCGTCGGGATGCACGCGGCCGGTCTCGCCCTGATCTACTTCACGATGGCCAGCATGCTCGCGGCCGCCGTCGTCCTGGTGACCAGCGGACGCGGCTACCTGCGGCCGGCGATCATCCAGGGCACCCTGCCGCTGATCGGCATCGTCCTGATGCTGCTGTCCTGACGCTCGGGCCGCGACAGGATCAGCGCAGCGCGGGCGCGACCGACTCCGGTCGCAGACCCCGGCCGACCAGGCGCGCCGCCACCCGCTGCGCGATCGGCGTCGCCGCGGCGAGCGCCGCGCCGGCGAGCGGCGGCCGCGGACTCGGCAGCAGCGGAGCGGCACCAGGACGGGTGATCCGCCGGTGGGCGGCGAGCTGGATGCGCTGCATCGCCTGGGCCGGTGGCAACCTCCGGCGCTGGATCCCGTCCAGCACGCGCAGGTCCACCGGTCCGGACCGCAGCGGTTCGACGACCGCGTTCGCGGTGGCGACGGCATCCTGCACGGCGTAGTTGACGCCGACCCCGAAGGCCGGCGACATCGCGTGCGCGGCGTCCCCGATGGCCAGGAAGCCGCGCCGGTACCAGCGGTCGAGGTGGTCGATCTGCACGCTCAGCAGCTTCACCTGGTCCCAGTCCGCGATCGTCTCCAGCGGCCCGGCGAGGAATGGAGCCGCGCCGGCGACCGCCGAACGGAAGACGTCGAGGCCCGCCTCGCGCAGCTCGTCGATGCCGCCCTTCGGGATGATCAGGCCGGCCTGGTAGTAGTCGCCGCGGTCGATGGTGACGACCATCGCGCCGTGGCCGATGTAGGCGAGCGTCGACGGCGGGGCGGCCTCCGGCTTGGGCAGCCGGAACCAGAGCACGTCGATGGGGACGCCGTACCGGCGCGGGCGCAGGCCCGCCGCGGCGCGCAGCACGGAGTCGCGGCCGTCCGCCGCGATCGTCAGGTCCGCCTGGATGCGGACCGGCCCCTCCGGCCCCTCCGCGGTGAGCCCGCGCACCTCGCCGTCCTCCCAGATCAGCCCGGTCGCCTCGGTGCTCATCCGCAGGTGGAAGGACGGCGAGCGCTCACCCTGCTCCGCGAGGAAGGTCAGGAAGTCCCACTGCGGCGCGAGCACGAGGAAGTCGTCCGGCGGCCGCAGCCTGCCGAAGTCGATCGGGTGCAGCCGGGTGCCGTCCACGACGGCGTCGAGCGTGCGGATGCTCGTGTGCGGGAGGCCGAGGAACGCGTCCCGCAGCCCGAGCTCGCCGAGCACCCCGATCGTGGAGGGGTGGATGGTGTCGCCGCGGAAGTCGCGGAAGAAGTCCGCGTGCTTCTCCAGCACGACGACATCGATGCCGTTGCGGGCGAGCAGCAGGGCCAGCATCATCCCGGCGGGGCCGCCTCCGGAGATCGCGCACGTGGTGTTCATCACATCCATGCCTCCGCAGCGTATCCTCCCGCCATGGCGATCGTCGCGTCCGTCCTCCTGGCCCTGGCCGCCGTCGTGCACCTCGGCTTCTTCGCGATGGAAAGCATGCTGTGGTCGAGCCCGGGGGTCTGGCGGCGGTTCGGCGTCGCGAGCCAGCGGGACGCCGACGCCGTGCGGCCGATGGCGTACAACCAGGGCTTCTACAACCTGTTCCTCGCGGGCGGCGTCGTCGTCGGCCTCGCGCTGTACTGGACGACCCTGCGCCACGTGGGCTTCGGGCTGCTCTTCTTCTGCGGCGTCTGCATGGTGCTCGCCGCGGTCGTGCTGCTGACGACGGGCCGCCGCTACTGGCCGGCCGCGCTGCTGCAGGGCGGCCCGCCCCTGCTCGCGCTCGTGCTGTTCTCCGTCGCGAACGCCGCGTGAGCCGGTCGCTCGCGCCCGACTGTCCCGCCCCGGTACGAACGTCCCTGCTCGAACACCCCCGTGATGTACCGGGCGGACACACTCGCGGGGGGCGGGAGCGGGCGGGGCGGGGGGGGTTACTCGATGGGTTCGCCGTCGGCGGGGAGGTCGTCGGCGTCGATGCGGAGGGTCTCGACGAGCTTCGCGGCGTGCGGCGTGGAGACGATGACGCGGGAGAACTCCTCGCCGGCGATGTCGACCACGACGGCCGCGCGCTGCTTGCCCTTGATGAGCAGGAAGTCCTTGCCGCCGTGGAACTTCCAGGTGCCGACGGACAGCGTCAGCGGGACGGCGGCGCCCGGCGCGCGGATGCCGCGGATCCAGATCCACGGGTCCTCGGTGATCGCCACCGAGGAGATGCTGTCGCGCGGGATGACGATGTCCTCCCGGCGCAGGGCCAACGCCTTCTCGGCCCGCGTCAGGTGGATCTCCAGGCGGTCGGGATGAACGTGCAGGTCGGCCATAGCTCTATCCTGCCAACCGGGTCGGCCGAGCGGGGCTGGCGAACCTCACAAAGCCATAACCGTTCGGTTGTGACCGGCCGTGAGAGAGGCCTCAGACGGCCGTCGGCTCCCGGTTCCCGAGCAGCGCTCGCCATGTATCCTTCTCGTCGTGGCAACGCAGCGGCGGACTCCGGGCTCGCAGACTTCACTTCGTGAAGCCAACCGGGCTCGGATCGTCGACGCCATCAAGAAGCACGGCGGGCTGACCCAGGTCGAGCTCGCCGGGGCCACCGGGCTCTCCCCCGCGACGGTCTCCAACATCGTCAAGGAGCTGTCCTCCTCCGGTGTGCTGCACACCGCGCAGAGCATCCGCTCCGGCCGCAGGGCGCAGCACGTCACGCTCGCACACGCGCTCGGACTCGTCGTCGGCGTGCACTTCTCGACCAGGCACCTGCGCGTCGCGCTCTCGGACGTCGCGAACACCGTCGTCGCCGAGAACCACATGCCGCTCGCCAAGGACCACCGCGCCGACAACGAGCTCGACAAGGTGTCCATGCTGCTCAGCGACATGCTGGAGTCGGTGGAGGCGTCCCGCGACGAGGTGCTCGCGGTCGGGATCGCGCTGCCCGCGCCCCTGGACCGCGCCTCCGGCACCATCGCCCGCAGCGGGATCATGCGCGGCTGGGACGGCGTGGTCGTCGCAGAGGCGATGGAGCGCAGGGTGAAGCGGCCGGTGTTCGTCGACAACGCCGCGAACCTGGCCGCTCTCGCGGAGTCGCGCCTGGGAGCCGGGCGCGGCAAGCGCACCTCGATCACCCTCGACGTCGGCGACGGGATCGGCGCGGGGCTGCTGCTGAACGGCCAGCTGTTCCGCGGCAACAACGGCGTGGCCGGCGAGTTCGGGCACACCACGATCCGGGAGAACGGGCCGCTCTGCCGCTGCGGCAACCGCGGCTGCCTGGAGGCGATCGCCGGCGGTCCCGCCATCCTGGACGAGCTGCGCGACCACCTCGGCAGCCTGAAGCTCGGCGACGTCGTCCTGCAGGCGATGGCGGGGGACGCGCGCTGCATCCGGGCGATCGCGGACGCGGGCAAGCACATCGGCATCGCGACCGCGAACCTCTGCAACCTGCTCGACCCCGAGCGCGTGGTCGTCGGCGGCGAGCTGGCGCGCGCCGGCGAGCTTCTGCTCGGCCCGATGCGGCACGCCGTCGAGCGCTCGATCATCGTGAACGAGGACCTGATGCCGGACATCGTCCAGGGCCAGCTCGGTCCGCGCGCGGCGACGCTCGGAGCGGTCGCGTACGCGGTCGACTGCGTCTCCCTGACCCCCGGCGGCGCGGGGATGTGAACAGCACCCGATCCGCCGTGTCCCCCGCCGTCCCCCATCCGTGACGAACCGTTATCGAAAGCTTGGCTTCAAGTCTTGACGCCAAGCGAGCCGCACTGCAACACTCGACGCAGCCGCCAACGAAGGCGGTCCCGAATCGGAGGTTTTTCAATGAAGATCGCCACCAAGAGAGCGGTCATCGCGTCCGCCGCGATCCTGCTCACAGCCGTAACCCTCACAGCGTGTTCGAACGGCAGCGGGAATTCTTCCAACAACACCGCCGACGCCGCGAACGCCAAGATCGGCCTCCTGCTCCCCGACTCCGTGACCGCCCGCTACGAGGCCGCGGACAAGCCGTACTTCGAGGCGAAGGTCAAGGAGCTGTGCTCCGGCTGCCAGGTCCTCTACGCGAACGCCGACGGCGACGCCAGCAAGCAGCAGCAGCAGGCGGAGTCGATGCTGACCCAGGGCGTCAAGGTGCTCGTGCTCGACCCGTTCGACGGCGAGGCCGCGGCCTCCATCGTCGGCGAGGCGAAGGCGAAGAACATCCCTGTCATCTCCTACGACCGTCTGATCAACAGCAAGGACCTGAACTACTACATCTCGTTCGACAACGAGAAGGTCGGCCAGCTGCAGGCTCAGGCGCTCGTCGACAAGCTGAAGAAGGACGGCGTGCCCTCTGGCAGCGGCATCCTGATGGTCAACGGCTCGCCGACGGACAACAACGCGACCCAGTTCAAGAAGGGCGCGCACAGCGTCATCGACTCCAGCGGCTACAAGGTGCTCGCCGAGTACGACACACCGGGATGGGACCCCGCGAAGGCCCAGGACTGGGTGTCCGGCCAGGTCTCGCAGTTCAAGAACCAGATCAAGGGCGTGTACGCGGCCAACGACGGCACCGGCGGCGGCGCGATCGCGGCCATGAAGGCGGCCAACCTGAGCCCGCTGCCCCCGGTCACCGGACAGGACGCCGAGCTCGCGGGCATCCAGCGCATCCTCGCCGGCGACCAGTACATGACCGTGTACAAGGCGCTCAAGCCGGAGGCCGAGAAGGCGGCGACGCTCGCCATCGCTCTCACCAAGGGCCAGAAGCCGTCCGAGCAGACCACCGAGGTCGACACGGCGGGCGGCGCGAAGATCGCGTCCATCCTCCTGACCCCGGTCGCGGTGACCGCCGACAACATCGAGTCGACGGTCGTGAAGGACGAGTTCTACGGCTCCGACTCCGCCGCGAAGATCTGCACCGCCGACTACAAGGCGGCCTGCGACAAGTACGGCATCAAGTAACACCAGCAACACACAGACACCCGGCCTGGGGATGCGGATCCGCACCTCCAGGCCGGGTGGTTCCGACTTACAGTTGACCCACGAGACGAAGGAGAACGCCGTGACGATGGAGTCCCCGGTCACAGAACAGGAGCGGTCGAACCGCCAGCCCGTCCTCTCTCTGCGCGGCGTCTCGAAGGGCTTCGGCGCCGTGCAGGCGCTCACCGACATCCACCTGGACGTGTACCCCGGCGAGGTCGTCGCGCTGGTGGGAGACAACGGCGCGGGCAAGTCGACGCTCGTCAAGATCCTCGCCGGCGTGC
The DNA here is from genome assembly GCF_051955155.1 of Leifsonia sp. NCBI lineage: Bacteria > Bacillati > Actinomycetota > Actinomycetes > Micrococcales > Microbacteriaceae > Leifsonia > Leifsonia sp. The sequence continues at coordinate 14,934 of NZ_JBQCGZ010000172.1, read as the reverse complement.
ATCCGCAGGACGCGGGGACGATCACGTTCGACGGGCAGGATGTGAACATCCCCTCGCCCGCCGCCTCCCGCGAGCTCGGCATCGCGACCGTGTTCCAGGACCTGGCGCTCTGCGACAACCTCGATGTGGTGTCCAACCTCTTCCTCGGCCGCGAGATCACCCACGGCACGCTGGACGAGGAGGAGATGGAGAAGCGCTCCTGGAGCCTGCTGCGTCAGCTCTCCGCGCGCATCCCGTCGGTGCGGATCGCCGTCGCCTCACTCTCGGGCGGTCAGCGGCAGACCGTCGCCATCGCGCGCTCGCTGATCGGCGACCCCCGCATCGTCATCCTGGACGAGCCGACCGCCGCCCTCGGCGTCGCGCAGACCGCGGAGGTCCTCAACCTGATCGAGCGGCTGCGCGAGCGCGGCCTCGGCGTCATCCTGATCAGCCACAACATGGCCGACGTGCAGGCGGTGGCCGACCGGGTCGCCGTGCTGCGGCTCGGCCGCAACAACGGCGACTTCCGGGTTCCGGACGTCAGCTACGAGGAGATCATCTCGGCGATCACCGGCGCGACGGACAATGTCGTCTCGCAGCGGGCCGAGCGCATCGAAGGGAAGCACGAGGCATGACGAAGGCACCAGAGACGCCGGCCGAACTCGCGGCCGACCTCCAGGACGAGCGGCTCATCCGCGACGAGGGCCTCGCCGGCGCGGCGCGGGCGTTCGGCCGCCGGGTGCGCGGCGGCGACCTCGGCTCGCTGCCGGTCGTCATCGGCCTGATCGTGATCTGGGTCGTCTTCCAGATCCTCAACCCGAACTTCCTCAGCGCGAACAACCTCGTCAACCTGACCCTGCAGTGCGCGGCGATCGGCACGATCTCGATCGGCATCGTCCTCGTGCTGCTGCTCGGCCAGATCGACCTGTCCGTCGGCTCGGTGAGCGGTGTCGCGGCGGCCATCCTCGGCGTCGGCTTCACGCAGCTGCACTGGCCGCTCGCGGTGACCGTCATCGTGGCGATCCTCGCCGGCTCGCTGATCGGCCTGCTGTACGGCTTCCTGTTCACGCGGTTCGGCGTACCGAGCTTCGTGATCACGCTGGCCGGTCTGCTCGGCTTCCTGGGCGTGCAGCTGTGGATCCTCGGGCCGAACAGCTCGATCAACATCCCCTACGACTCGTGGATCGTGACGTTCGCGCAGCAGACCTTCCTGCCGCCGTGGGCGGCGTACGCGCTGGCCGCGATCGCGGCGCTCGGGATGTTCTTCTCCGACTGGCGGCGCAACGTCCGGCGGCGCAAGGCCGGGCTCTCCGAGGGCTCGATGACGCTGGTGCTGATCAAGGCGGCGCTGCTGCTCGTCGGCCTCTGCATCGCGGTCTGGTACCTCTCCACCGACCGCGGGACCGGCGCGATGTTCCTGTTCTTCGTGATCCTGGTCGTGGTGATGAACTTCTTCCTCACCCGCACCAAGTGGGGACGCTCGGTGTTCGCGGTCGGCGGCTCGGTGGAGGCGGCAAGGCGAGCAGGTATCAAGGTGAACCGCGTGTTCATCAGCGTCTTCATCCTCTGCTCCACGTTCGCGGCGGTCGGCGGACTGCTCGCGGCGGCGCGTCTGGCGTCGGTCAGCGCGGGCTCGGGCGGGACGGACACGAACCTGAACGCGATCGCCGCCGCCGTGATCGGCGGGACGAGCCTCTTCGGCGGGCGCGGTTCGGCGTGGTCCGCGCTGCTGGGCATCCTGGTGATCCAGTCGATCTCGAACGGCCTGACGCTGCTCAACCTGGACTCCTCGTACCGGTTCATGATCACCGGAGCGGTCCTGCTGCTCGCCGTGATCATCGACTCGCTGTCGCGCCGGTCGCGGGAGTCGCACGGCCAAGCGTAGGCGGCGGCACGCCGGGCGGGTGTGAGAAGGTGGTCGGATGACCCGGACCACCACCTTCCGCGCCCGCCTTCTGCGTGCGGGCGCGGAGCCGCAGACGGTGACGGTGCGGGCCGCCTCCGACTCGCCGCCGCGCACGCTGCGGCGCCCGGCCGGCGGAGGAGGAACGCTCACGTTCGACGTCTACGCGCTGCTCGACGCCGACGGCTGGCCGGCCTCGGCCACCTACACCTTCGTGGACACCCTCTCCCGGGCCCCCTCCACCTCCGACGAGTAACCGCCCCGCCCGCAGGCCGGCCTACGCGGGGAGCGGGGCGCGGGTCAGGGGGTGGCGGCGGCCGCGGCGCGGGCGGCGGCGGGGAGGGCGTCGAGGATGCGGGAGACGGCGGTGTCGTCGTGCGCCGCGGTGACGAACCAGGCCTCGAAGACGCTCGGCGGAAGCGAGACGCCGGCGTCCAGCATCGCGTGGAAGAACGCGCGGTAGCGGTACGCCTCCTGCTTCTGCACCTCGGCGTACGTGCGCGGCGCGGAGGCGAAGTCGCCGAATACGAAGCTGAACAGGTTGCCGGCGTGCTGCACGCGGTGCGCGACGCCCTCGGCGGTCAGCGCCTCGGACACCGCGCGGGACACCGTGTCCGCCACCACGTCGAGCCGGTCGTAGACCGCCTCGTCGGCGAGTTCGAGCGTCGCGAGCCCGGCGGCGACGGCGACCGGGTTCCCGGACAGCGTCCCCGCCTGGTAGACCGGGCCGGTCGGGGCGAGGAAGTCCATGAGCTCCGCGCGTCCGCCGACAGCGGCGAGCGGCATCCCGCCGCCGATGACCTTGCCGAACGTGACGAGGTCCGGCGTGTAGCCGCGGTCGAGACCCCAGAAGCCGGCGTCGCTCACGCGGAAACCGGTCAGCACCTCGTCCAGGATGAGCAGCGCGCCGAACTCGTGCGCCAGGTCCGCGAGCGCGGCGTTGAAGCCCTCGTCCGGCGGGACGACGCCCATGTTCGCCGCCGCGGCCTCGGTGATGACGGCCGCGATGTCGGGGCCGCGCTCCTCGAAGACGGCGCGGACCGCGTCCAGGTCGTTGTACGGGAGCACGAGCGTCTGCGCAGCGGTCGCCTCCGTCACCCCGGCGGATCCGGGCAGCGACAGCGTGGCGAGCCCGGAGCCCGCCTCGGCGAGCAGGCTGTCCGAGTGGCCGTGGTAGTGGCCGGCGAACTTGATCAGCAGCGGCCGGCCGGTGAAGCCGCGCGCGAGCCGGATCGCCGTCATCGTCGCCTCGGTGCCCGTGGACACCAGCCGCAGCTTCTCCACGAACGGGACGCGCGCAAGCACCGCCTCCGCGAGCTCGGTCTCCGCCGGAGTGGATGCGCCGAAGGACAGGCCGTTCGCCGCGGTCCGCTGGACCGCCTCCACGACGGCCGGGTGGGCGTGGCCGAGGATGGCCGGGCCCCACGACGCGACGAGGTCCACGTACTCTCGGCCCTGGGCGTCGACGATGTACGGGCCGCGCGCCGAGACCATGAACCGCGGCGTGCCGCCGACGGAACGGAAGGCGCGGACGGGCGAGTTCACGCCGCCCGGGATGACGCGCTGCGCGCGCTCGAACTGGGCGAGATTGATGTCGCCGAGCGCTGCGCCGTCGGCGAGGCCCTGCAGATCCTGCTCGTCGGTCATCGCAGCCACCCCGCGACCTCGGTCGCCCAGTAGGTGAGCACGGCGTCCGCGCCTGCGCGGCGGGCGCCGATCAGGGTCTCCTCGATGATGCGGTTCCTGTCGATCCAGCCGTTCGCGGCGGCCGCCTCGACCATCGCGTACTCGCCGGAGACCTGGTACGCCCAGACCGGGACGTCGCTGATCGCCGCGACGTCGCTGAGCACATCCAGGTAGCCGAGGGCCGGCTTCACCATGAGGATGACGGCGCCCTCCTCCAGGTCCAGGCGCGCCTCGCGCAGACCCTCGCGGCGGTTGGCCGGGTCCTGCTGGTACGCGCGGCGGTCGCCGGAGAGCTGGGAGTCGACGGCCTCGCGGAACGGGCCGTAGAACGCGGACGCGTACTTGGCGGCGTAGGCGAGCACGACGACGTCGGTGCGCCCGGCCTCGTCGAGGGCGTCGCGCACGGCGGCGACCTGGCCGTCCATCATGCCGCTGAGGCCGAGCAGCTGCGAGCCGGCCTCGGCCTGGGCGATGGCCATGTCGCGGTAGCGCAGCAGGGTGGCGTCGTTGTCGACGTGACCGCTGCCGTCCAGCACGCCGCAGTGCCCGTGGTCGGTGAACTCGTCCAGGCACAGGTCGGTCTGCACGACGAGCGCGTCGCCGGCCTCCGCGGCGACCGCGCGGGTCGCGACGTTGAGGATGCCGTCCGGGTCGGTCGCGGCGCTGCCGATCGCGTCCCTGGTCTCCGGGACGCCGAAGAGCATGACGCCGCCGACGCCGGCCTCGGCGGCCTCGGCGACGGCGCGCTTGAGCGAGTCCAGGCTGTGCTGGACGACGCCGGGCATGGAGGCGATCGGCTGCGGCTCCGACGCGCCCTCGCGCACGAAGAGCGGGAGGATCAGCTCGGCAGGGTGGAGGCGGGTCTCGGCGGTCAGGCGGCGCATCGCGGGCGACTGCCGGAGCCGCCGCGGACGGACGACGGGATGAAGCTCACTCACTCTCCCCAGCCTACGCCCGCCGCGCTGTGTGCTCGCCGGGGGCGGGCGTCAGGAGGCGGCGCGGGAGCTGGCGGCCGCGGCGACGGCCTCGATGAGAGAGGCGGCGGTGCGCTCGGCGGCGATGACGTCGACGCGCAGACCGTAGTCGCGCGCATCCCGCGCGGTCTGCGGCCCGATGGCGGCGACGAGCGTGGACTCCGGGATCGGTCCGAGCTGCTCCTGCACCTGCTGGGCGACGGAGCCGCTGGTCACGAGGATGGCCTGCACGAGACCCGCGCGCACATCCTCCACGACCTTCTCGGGCACCGCGACGCCGACCGTGCGGTAGGCGACGACCGACTCAACGTCGTGCCCGATACGGCGCAGCCCCTCGGTGAGGAGGGGCTTGGCGATCTCGGAGCGGAGGGTGAGGATGCGCAGCGGCACGACGCCCTGTGTGGCGGCCTCCCACTCCGCGAGCAGACCGCGGGCCGAGTTGTCCTCGGCGGGGACGAGGTCGACGTGGTAGCCGGCGGCGGTCAGGGCGGCCGCGGTGGTCTCGCCGACGGCGGCGACCCTGGTGGTCGGCGGGACGACGGCGCGCTGCGCGCTCAGCACATCCACCGTGGTGGCGCTGGTGACCGTCATCCAGTCGAACTCGCCGGCGGCCAGGCGCTCGAGCGCGCGCTCCAGGGCAGGGGCGTCGGCGGTGGGGGCGTACTTGTTACTCGCCGCCACGACGGGGGACGCGCCCTTTGCGCGCAGGTCGGCCGCGACCGAGTCGCCCCACGGGCCGCCGCGCGGCACCAGGACGCGCCAGCCGGCGAGCGGCTTCTGCGCGGACGGACCGGTGGTGGTCATCGCGTGCTCCCGAGCGGGGCGAGGCCGGCGGCGCCCGCCTCCAGGAGCTCCGACACGACGCGGGCGCCGACGTCGCGCGCCGCCTCGTCGAGGTCGGCGGCGCCGAACGAGTCGGGGGTCGCGGCGTGCGAGGCGGTGAGCCGCTCCGTTCCGTCCGGCCGGTAGACCGTCGCGGTGAGGAACAGCAGGCCGTCCTCGACCAGCGCCGAGGCGCCGATCGGTGCGGCGCAACCCGCCTCCAGACCCGCGAGCACGGCGCGCTCCGCGGTCGCAGTCGCGTGCGTCGTCACGTGGTCGACGGCCTGCAGGGCACGGGCGATCGGACCGCGGCCCTTCTCGTCGCCCGCCCTGACCTCGATCGCGAGCGCGCCCTGGCCCGGCGCGGTCGGGAACTGGGACAGCGGGAAGTAGTCGGTGGCGGCATCCAGCCGGTCGAGCCTGCTGAGACCGGCCGCTGCGAGCACCACGGCGTCCAGGTCGCCCTCGGCGACCCGGCCGAGGCGGGTGTCGACGTTGCCGCGGATGTCGACGACGTCGAGGTCCGGTCGCTGGGCCTTCAGCTGCGCGATGCGGCGCGGCGAGCCGGTGCCGACCCTGGCGCCCTCTGGCAGCGTCTCGAGCGTGAGGCCGTCGCGCGCGCACAGCACGTCCCTGGCGTCCGCCCGCTTCGGGACGGCGCCGATCACGAGGCCGGGTGCGGCCGCCGTCGGCAGGTCCTTGAGGGAGTGCACGAGCAGGTCGCACTCGTCGGCCAGCAGCGCCTCGCGCAGCGCGGTCGCGAACACGCCCGTCCCGCCGAGGTCGGAGAGCGACTCGCGGGAGGTGTCGCCGTGCGTCGTCACCGTGACGAGCTCGACGTCGACGCCGGTCGCGCGGGCGATCGCCTTCGCGACGTGGGTCGTCTGCGCGACGGCGAGAGCGCTGCCGCGAGTGCCGATGCGCAGCACGCCGTCACGCCGCTCGGACGCTCCGGCGGCCGTCGTCACGGTTCCGGTCACGGCGCCAGCCCCGCAGCGGCCGGCTTGAAACCGAGCCGGACGTTCTCGCAGCAGCCGGGACGGCACACGTCGTACCACGGGCCGAGGTCGGTGAGCGCGGGTCGCTGGTCCACCGGGACGCCGTCGCGGCGCTCCAGCACCAGGTCGACGAGACCCTTCACGTACTTCGCGTGCGTTCCCGGAGTGGGGACGCGCACGGCGACGAGGCCGTTCTCCTCGCTGGACTCCATCGCCTCGTTGTCGAGGTCCCAGAGCACCTCCATGTGGTCGCTCACGAAGCCGAGCGGGACGATGATCACGGCCTTCACGCCCGTCGCGGGCAGCTCGGCGATGCGGTCGTTGATGTCCGGCTCGAGCCACGGCATCGAGGGCGGGCCCGAGCGGGACTGGTAGACGAGGTCCCAGCCGATGACGCCGCCGATCGCTGCCTGCGAGACGACCTCGGCGACCGCGAGGTGCTGCGCGGCGTACGCGCCGCCCTCGCCGAAGCCGCGCTCGGCGGGGCCGGACTTGGCGGCGTCCGTCGACGGGATGGAGTGCGTCGAGTACAGGATCCGGATCTCGGTCGCCGGGTCGATGCCGGGCACCTTCTCCTGGATCTCTGCGACGGCGTTCTTCACGCCCTCGATGAACGGCTCCACGAAGCCGGGGTGGTCGAAGAACTGGCGCACCTTGTCGATCTGGATGGTGCCCTCCAGCCCGGTCTCCTCGAGCGTGCGCGCGAAGTCCTCGCGGTACTGGCGGCAGCTCGAGTAGGACGAGTACGCGCTCGTGGCGATCGCGATCAGCTTCGTGAAGCCGCGCTCGTTCGCCTCGCGCAGGGCGTCCTCGATGTACGGGTCCCAGTTGCGGTTGCCCCACAGCACCGGCAGGTCGATGCCGCGCGAGGCGAGCTCCGCCTCTAGCGCGGCCTTGAGCTCGCGGTTCTGGTCGTTGATCGGGCTCACGCCGCCGAAGTGCCGGTAGTGGTGGGCGACCTCCTCGAGGCGCTCCTCGGGGATGCCGCGACCGCGGGTGACGTTGCGCAGGAACGGGATGACGTCGTCCTGGCCCTCCGGGCCGCCGAAGCCGGCGAGCAGGATGGCGTCGTACGCGACCGGCTCGGTGACGTGCTCGGGGCCGGCCGCCGCGGCGGGCGTCGCACCGATCACGCGCGGCGTGGTCTCGGTTCCGGTCACTGCAGGACCTCCACGATCTCGGCCGGCTCGACGCGGCGGCCCGTGAAGAACGGGACCTCCTCGCGCACGTGCCTGCGCGCCTCGGTGTAGCGCAGGTCGCGCATCATGTCGACGAGGTCGGTGAGCTGGTCAGCCTCGAGCGGCAGGATCCACTCGTAGTCGCCGAGCGCGAACGACGCGACCGTGTTGGCCAGGACGCTGCGGAACGCTGCGCCCTTGCGGCCGTGCTCTGCGAGCATCTGCGCGCGCTCCTCGTCGGGCAGCAGATACCACTCGTAGCTGCGCACGAACGGGTAGACGCACAGCCAGCCCTTCGGCTCCTTGCCGCGCAGGAAGCCGGGGACGTGGGACCGGTTGAACTCCGCGTCCCTGTGCACGCCCATCGCGTTCCAGGTGGGAAGGAGCGCCTTGAACAGCCGGGTGCGGCGCAGCTGCCGCAGCCCCCACTGCAGCGCCTCCGCCTCCGGGCCGTGCAGCCAGATCATGACGTCGGCGTCGGCGCGCAGGCCGGAGACGTCGTAGAGGCCGCGGGTGGTGACGCCCTGCAGCTCGATGTCGGCGATCACGCCCTCGAGCTCCTGCACCGCCTTGGGGACGTCGGTGCCGTCGAGGTCGTCGGGGCGCGCCGGGTCGCGGCGCAGCACGGCCCACAGGGTGAAGCCGCTCGGAGTCTCAGTCATCTCTTCGGGGGTGGTCGACTCTGCCGGTCCGGCAGCCGGGGTACTCATACCCACAGTCTCCCCCGCAAACCTGTGAAGGCAAAAACGGGGTCAGCGCCGGATCAGGCTGACGATCCCCCACACCGCCCCGCCGACCGCGAGGGCGACGCCGACCGCGATGCCGGCCAGGGCGACCGGGTTGTCCCTGCGCAGCGCCTGGATCCGCTCGGCGGTGCGCTTCGGCACGTTCAGCTTGTACTCGATGGCGTCCAGGGTCGCCGCCAGCTCGGCGCGGGCCCGCTCGACGTCGCTGCGGTCAGTTGTCATAGGTGCCCATCCCCTTCACGGCGTCCACGTCGGACTTGACGCTCGCGATGGTCTCCTTCGGGGCGACGCCGTCGATCTTCTTGAGCGAGGAGACCCCGATCAAAGCGAGGATGACGGCGATCACCACGAGCACGCCGAAGACGATCAGCGCGGCGGCCCAGCCGGGAAGCACGACGGCCAGGCCCAGGATCCCGGCGGCGATCAGCACACCGAGCGCGAAGAAGAGCAGAAAGGCGGCGGTCGCGAACAGTCCTATGCCGATGCCGGCATACTTCGCCTTCGCCGCGAACTCCTCCTTGAGGTGCGTCAGCTCCGCCTTCAGGAGTTCGATCACCAGCCGCGGCAGCGCGGTGATCAGCTCGCCGAGCGACTGCTGCCTCGCCGGTCGTGCGTCCGCACGTTCTCGATCGCTCATGGCTCCCCTCCCGGGTTACGCTCCGTCGCCGTCCCTGACGGCCTTGGCGACGCCGTCCGCCTGCAGCGGCGGCTCGCCCGACCGGGCCGGGTACGGCGCACGCGCCTCGCGGCGCCTGTCGTTCGCCTGAACGACGAACTTCTTGACGGTGACGAACACGGCCTCCGGCACCTCGCCCACCTTGTCGGCGACGAAGTCCTCGACCGCGTGGACCTGCTTCTGCACTCCGGGGGACTCCCAGACCTTCGTGGCGGCGGCCTTGATCTGCTCGTAGCGCTTGCGTCCGGCCCGTGCGCCGAGCACGTAGCCCACCGCGGCGCCCGCCACGAAGAGTAGCTTTCCGCGCATTCCGTCCCTCACCTCTCCAGGTTGTCGGTCAGTGCCTTCCAGCGTAGACCCCGTACGCGCTCGGCCACCCGGCGCGCATCCGGGATGACGGACGCCAGTCCGGTCCCGGTCAGCCAGGAGCCGGTCACCTCGATTCCCTCGACGCTCTCGGCCCCGTCGCGGACGCGCTGGATGCGCTCCCGCTGCCCCACTGTCGCATAGGGCAGGGCATTCGTCCAGGGGGTCCTCGCAAATGCCTCGACCGCGGATTCCGGGAACGGAATATTCAGGATCTCGGCCGCGTCCGCCGCCGCGATGGCGCGCAGCTCCTCGTCGGGGAGGGACGTCGTCTCCGCGGGCCTTCCCGCTCTCCCGTAGGACAGCCGGACGATGTTGCGGCCGCCCGCCGCCTCCGCGACCCACGCCCACTTGGCGCTCGAGTGCGTCATCGCCTTGGCGCGCACGCGGGATCCTGAGGTGTCGGCGACGAGCACGCCGGTGCCGCGCGGGGCGGCGGTGACGCGGTCGTCGGCGATCACCAGGGTGACCAGCTCGACGCTCGACGCCGCAGGCCAGTCCAGACCGGCGAGGTCGGCGAGCTCCGGGTCGGCGGTCGGCAGCAGCCGCAGCGCGGCGTCCGCGGGGGCCGCGACGACGACCGCGTCCGCGTCGACGGTCGAGCCGTCCGCGAGCCGGACGGTCCAGCGCGCGGGGATGGTCCCCTCCTCGGGCCGGCCATCGCCGATCGCTGCCTCGACGGCCGCCTCGGCGAGCTCGTCCGGCTCCGGCTCCCGCCAGGGCTCGACCGCGGCGACCTCGGCTCCGGTGCGCAGCACACCGCCGCGGTTGCGGATGTCGGCGACCAGCGCCTCCGGCAGCCGCCACATCCCGCCGCGGATGCCCTGCACCGCGCTGCCCGCCTTGGCGGACGCGCGCAGGTCGCCGACCGCGCCGGACAGCGATCCCGCTCTGGTGAGCGCGGCGTTCAGTCCGGGGGCGACCACGTCCACGTCGAGATCGTCCGGGTCGGCCGAATAGACGCCCGTGACGACGGGCGCGACGAGCTCGTCCAGCACCTTTCTCCCCATCCGCTTGCGGACGAGCGTGCCCAGCCGGCGCTCCTGACCGATCTTCAGCACCGGCATCAGCCGGTCGAGGTAGGCGCGGAGGGCGCCGCCCCAGCCGATCGCCGCGATGACGTCGGTCGCGAGCGGGACGCTCGGGATGCCGAGCAGGCCGGCCTTCGGCAGCGGGACGGTGCGGGTGCCGTTGCGCACCCAGGCGCCCGCGGCATTCGGCGCGACGACGTCGGCGGTCAGCCCGAGGTCGGCGATCAGCTCGGCGACGTGACCGCCGCGGGTGGCGAAGCTCTCGGCGCCGGCGTCCAGGGTGAGGCCGTCGAGCTCGAGCGGCGCGACGGAGCCGCCGAAGCGCTCACCCGCCTCCAGGACGGTGACCTCGAAGCCCGGGCGGGCGCACTCCCTCGCCACGACCAGGCCGGCCATCCCGCCGCCGACGACGACGATGCGGGTCGGCGGCGCCTCGACAGCGTGCCGGATCTCCTCGCCGAGGTCCTCGTGCTCGGTCACGCCTGCCACCCGTGGACGAGCTCGACCACGCGGGTCAGCACGGTGGGGTCGGTCTCCGGCGGGACGCCGTGGCCCAGGTTGAGGACGTGCGCCGGGGCGTCCAGACCGCGGCGGAGCACCGCGTCGACGTGCGCGGCGAGCACCTCCCAGGGCGCGGCGAGCATCGCGGGGTCGACGTTGCCCTGCACCGGGACGACGTGGCCGAGCCGCCTGCTCGCCTCGTCCAGCGGGGTCCGGTAGTCGACGCCGACCGCGTCCGCCCCCACCTCGTGCATCGCCTTGAGCAGGTCGCCGGTGCCGACGCCGAAGTGCACCAGGGGGACGTTGCGGACCGCGGGCTCGCCGTCCTGCCGGACCGGTGCCTGCAGCGGAGCGTGCGGCGGGGCGACGGGGACGCCGTAGGTCAGGTCGCGCACGTGCGACAGCGCGCGGGCGGAGGCCGGGGCGACGTGCTCGGTGTAGTCCGCGAGCGAGAGGGAGCCCGCCCACGAGTCGAACAGCTGCGCGGCGCTCGCGCCGGCCAGCACCTGAGCCCGCAGGAAGGCGCCGGACACGTCCGCGGTCCAGGCCATCAGCCGCGACCACGCCTCCGGGTCGGCGTGCATCAGGGTGCGCGCGCGGATGTGGTCCTTCGACGGGCCGCCCTCGACCAGGTACGCGGCGAGGGTGAACGGCGCACCGGCGAACCCGATCAGCGGCGTCTCCCCCAGCTCCGCGACGGTGAGCCGGACCGCCTCGGCGATCGGGGCGAAGGTGTCGGCGTCCAGCGAGGCCGGGTCGACCTCCTCCAGCCGCTTCACGTCGTCCAGCGTCCGCACCGGCTGCTCGAAGACCGGGCCCTTGCCTGGCTGGATCTCGACGGCGATGCCGGCGAGCTTGAGCGGGACCACGATGTCGCTGAAGAAGATGCCGGCGTCGACCCCGTGCCTGCGCACCGGCTGCAGCGTGATCTCGCTGGCCATCGCGGGGTCGAGGCACGCGTCCAGCATCCGCGTGCCGACGCGCAGTTCGCGGTACTCCGGAAGGGATCGACCCGCCTGTCGCATGAACCACACCGGGGTCACCTCCTGGCGCTCGCCCTGGTAGGAGCGGACGAGACGACTGGCGGCGGTGAGGCCGGCGGCGAGCGGGTGGGCGGAGTCGAGGGAGGTCACGTGACGATTCTGCCAGGGCGGATTCTGCCAATCACCCGGGAATCCGCGCGTCCGGCCGCTCTGGCGGGCCCTCCGATTCGGGGGAAGGCCGGCGGCGAGCGTAGGCTTCTCACCGTGCTTCTCTGCTTCTCGTCGAGCCACCGCACCGCGGAATTCGACCTCCTGGAACGGCTCGAGCGTCACGCTCCGGCCGTCACCGCCGCACTCGCAGAGCACTCCGAAGTCGTGACCGGGTCCGTGGTGCTCGCCACCTGCAACCGGTTCGAGGCCTACCTCGACATCGACGAGCCCCTGCCCGCCGCTCGGGCGGTCTCGGCCGAGACCGTGATCGAGGCGGTCAGCGCAGCCAGCGGCATCGACGCCGACCTGCTGCGCTCCTCCAGCTCCGTCTACTGCGACGACGCGGTGGCCGAGCACCTGTTCTCCGTCTCGAGCGGGCTCGAGTCCGTCGTCGTCGGCGAGGGCGAGATCGCGGGCCAGGTGCGCCGCGCCCTGCAGTCCGCCCGCCTCGCCGGCACCGTGACGAGCGACCTGGAGCGGCTGTTCCAGATCGCGTCGCGCACCTCGCGCGGCGTGAAGAACCGCACCGGGATCATGACGGCCGGCCGCTCGATGGTGCGCCTCGCCCTCGACCTCGCCGAGAGCCGGGTCAGCGACTGGGCCCAGGTGCGCGTGCTGCTGGTCGGCACCGGGAAGTACGCGGGCGCGAGCCTCGCGGCGCTGCGCGACAAGGGCGCCACCGATGTGCGGGTCTACTCGCCGTCCGGTCGCGCGGCCAAGTTCGCGCTGTCCCACGACATCGCGCCGGTGGAGGCGGGCGAGCTGGAGGAGGCTCTGGCCGTCTCCGACCTGATCGTCACCTGCTCCGCCGTCACCGACTACGTGCTGACGCCCGGGATGCTGGCCGTCGCCGCCGCCCGTCACGACGCCGTCGAGCGCCGCCTCGTGATCGACCTCGGCCTCCCCCGCAACGTCGACCCGGCCGTGGGGGACCTGCACGGCGTCGAGATGCTCGACCTGGAGACCATCAGCATCCACGCGCCGGTCGAGGAGCTGCAGGCCGCGGAGGACGCCCGCGAGATCGTCGGCGCCGCCGCCGCCGAGTTCGCCGCCCAGACGGCCGAGCAGGCGATCACCCCCGCGCTCGTCGCGTTGCGCACCCACGTCTTCGACGTGCTCGACGCCGAGATCGAGCGCGCCCGCTCGCGCGGCGACTCCAGCGAGCAGACCGAGGCCGCCCTGCGCCACCTCGCCGGAGTGCTGCTGCACACCCCGTCCGTGCGTGCCCGCGAGCTCGCCAGGCAGGGCGACGCCCAGTCCTTCGTGGACGGTGCCGCCGCGCTGTTCGGCCTGCAGATCGAGGCGCCGGCAGAGCAGGTGCGGCTGACCGCCATCGACGACCGGTCCGCGGCATCCTGACGCATCCCGACGCATCCCGAACCGCCACCCGAGGAGGAACCGTGAGCGACGAAGCCACGATCGAGACCCCCGCACCGCACACCGCGGCCGGCCTGCCGTACGCCGCGGAGGAGCTCCGCACCGAGCGGCTGCTGCTGCGCCCGCTGAACAGCGGCGACCTCGAGAACGGTCACGAGTTCGAGCGCCTCAAGGATGTCGCACGCTACCTCTACTGGGAGGTGCACGACCACGACGAGTCCGCGGAGCACCTGCGCAAGCGCATCGCGATGAACCGGCTCGCCGAGGACGGCGACGGGATCGTCTACGCCGTCGAGCTCCCCGACCCGGAGGGCGGCCACAGCCGCGTGATCGGGCACGTGAGCCTCTTCCTCAAGAAGGCGGAGTGGGCGAAGTTCGAGATGGGCTGGGTGTTCCATCCCGCCGTGCACGGGCGCGGCTACGCGACGGAGGCGACGACGCGACTGCTCGAGCTCTGCTTCGAGACGCTCGGCGGCCACCGCGTGTTCGCGCAGCTCGACGCGCGCAACGAGGCGTCGGCCCGGCTGTGCGAGATCATCGGGATGCGTCAGGAGGCGCTGCTGCGCCAGACCGAGATCGCCAAGGGCGAGTGGACGGACACGGCGGTGTTCGCCATCCTGGAGCAGGACTTCCGCTCCGGACGGTGACGTTCCCGCTTCCTCAGTAGGATGGACGGGTCCCCACCACACCCCGGCACCGAACAGGGAGCACCATGGCCGCACCGTCGAGACTGGATTCCGTCATCACGCTGGCGCAGCACCGCGGATTCGTCTTCCCCTCCGGAGAGATCTACGGCGGCACCCGGTCCGCGTGGGACTACGGACCCCTCGGCGTCGAGCTGAAGGAGAACATCAAGCGCGAGTGGTGGAACGCGTTCGTTCGCGGCCGCGGCGACATGGTCGGCCTCGACTCGGCGATCATCCTGCCGACCGCGGTGTGGGAGGCGTCCGGTCACGTCAAGGTGTTCTCCGACCCGCTCACCGAGTCGCTGATCACCCACAAGCGCTACCGCGCCGACCACCTGTTCGAGGCGTACGAGGCCGAGCACGGCCACCCGCCGGCGAACGGCCTGGCCGACATCGCCGACCCCGACCACCCGGACAAGGTGGGCCAGTGGACGCCGATCCGCCAGTTCTCCGGCCTGATGAAGACCTTCCTCGGCGTCGTGGACGACGAGTCCGGCCTGCACTACATGCGCCCGGAGACCGCGCAGGGCATCTTCACCGACTTCGCGCATGTGCTGCAGGCGGCGCGCAAGAAGCCGCCGTTCGGCATCGGCCAGATCGGCAAGGCGTTCCGCAACGAGATCACGCCGGGCAACTTCATCTTCCGCACCCGCGAGTTCGAGCAGATGGAGATCGAATTCTTCGTCGAGCCGGGCACCGACGACGAGTGGTTCCAGACCTGGATCGACCTGTGCTGGGACTGGTTCGTCGACCTCGGCATCGACCCGGCGAACATCCGCCGCTTCGAGCACCCGAAGGACAAGCTCGCGCACTACTCG